>JBDRUX010000020.1:5968-30153 GCA_039801565.1 Caldifarciminota bacterium | reverse complement strand
CGGTCTTGTTTAAGAATGATGACGGCATTAGCGATGGAGCAGACTATGGAATGGTCGTGTCAGGGTTCTTATCTGGATATGAAAGAATTAGAAGAATGGGATCGAAAAAACGGTATTTCCGATACCGAAAAATCAACTATTGGAGTATGAATTTGCAGACAATCTGTTACTTGACCTATAAAATTTTGACCTAAATTTTTCGGTCGGTAAAGAAGATTGACATTTCAATAACCACTTCCCTGCGTGGCACTATTAAATTTTATCTCTAACAAGTCTCTCATCGGCTACATAAGTATTACTCCACCTATCATGCAAGCCAGTTTTTCTTCTCTCTAAAAAAGAAAATGGTTCAAATGGAATAAATCTTATCAAAGTCCTAAGCAACAAACTGCCAAAGCCCGGCTTTGAGCCATCAACCGCCGTAACTCTGGTTTGTGTCAAAAATTTTCCAGGTGTTTTTTGGAAAATTGCTTCGAAAAAGAAATAGTAAGAGAAAATAATCAACAACTCAATCAACCACTCGGTTGCTGAATGTAACCACTCGGTGGCTGAATGTCTTACACTAAGCCCGACTATTGCTATTAAGATTAATCTTTGGAGCCACAAGATGCAAATTGAATCTACGATGGAATTTAAAAATCGTAGTTTTTTAGAGGCTATATCAGGAAAAGCGAATTTTTTCTTCTTCTGCTTGACAATTATTACACATGCCCTGCTTACCAAAACCTTTAGCTGTCAACAATGAAAACTTTTTTCCGCATTTCCTACAAATTGGCATTTATACCTTCTTTCAATCCGACCTAAGCTTTTGCCGATTTGTATAATGATGAATTTTGGGTAATGGGACCAATTTTTTACTCACCGGATCGACCGTCAGACCACAGGACTCAAGGGTCACTAGTCCTAAGACAATTGCATCCCTTTTTTGGCAAAGATTACCGGATTAGGTACTCTTCTACCCTCAACTTCTATCCACACAGCACCGGTCAATCGTTCTTCAACTGCGCCATTAGCAAATTCAATATTTATTTTACCGGTTGCTTCCACACCGATTTCGTTAAGTATCTCTTCGGGCAGTGCGGTATAAGTTGCACCAGTATCCACTAATATTTCCACTTCCTTTTTCTTTTCATTTTTTAAGTTTGACACTTTTATTTTAACAAATGTGTCACCCATTTTTCTCCTTTTTATATTGCTATATAACCATTGTAATATTTTATGCCCACTTGTCAACCAATTTCTATACAACTAGCCAAAAAGATAGGAATAAGTAAAAATAACGTCTTGCACTAACTCAAAACCGCTAACATAGGCTACTTCGGGAGTCGACCCGCAGGCTAGCTGGTTACTCTATTTTTGAAAAACCAATATGTCCTCTACCCCAATTTTCCCTTTATCGGCTTTCGATAAGCCGTGTTCAATAGTGTCCATCAATTTGAAGCCGACTGATTTTCCTAAATCTGCTAAAATTGAAGAAGTTTCAATTATCTGCTCTTGTCCATTTATTAGCCATTTGTGGTATTTGCTCACCACCATTAAGTAATACTTATTATTTTTCAAAACCCGATAACACTCAGCAAATGAAAGTTTCATCATCTTCAGATAGTTTTCAACGACTTTGGCTTTGGAATACCGACGTGCCCTCTCTAATAGTTTTATAAGTTTTATACTTGATGGTGGCAATTGTATGGAAAAATATTTATCGCTGACAAAAAGGGGTAATTTTTCGTACTCTTCTTCGTCACGATGCTTGGCCTCATAAAATTGTCTGGTCGATTCCCAAGCCAAGTCTTCTTCTAACCCCAAAATTAGAATCGAAATTTTATTGTTACCAATGTAATCTAAGGCATCAAAATATGGTGGCGAAGTTAGTATCCCATCAAAATAATTGTCTTCGATACCTCTCATATTAGTAGAATCGCCTTTAATGATTTTAATCTTGCCTTGGCGAAGATTTACTTTTAGTATCTCGGCAAGTTTTTGGGTAGAATATAAAACCAAATATCTATCTTCAACATAAGATTTGAAGGCATTGACAATATCCCAAGCTCGCGCCTTCTCTGAATACTCAACAACTTGCTGGCTTAAAAGAATCAAGAGAAATTTTCTGGCATCGGCATCTTTTATCTTTTCAATTTGATTTTTAAGTAGCAAAATCTTGCTGAGATGGGGTTCAATTTTTTTATAGGTGCTATTGGCATTCTTGCTGATTTTATCTTTAAAATCAATCATCTCATTTCTTATATTTTCTTTGAGTAACGGATCGTCAATTGATTCAAATAGTTTTATTATTGCATCTCGGAGATTAGTAATATCAATACCGAGATTACATTTAACCTCGGCAATCATCTTTCCAATGTTTAGGACTTCGATACCAACCGCATTTATCCCCATTGTTGGAGCATCGGCAATAAAAGCACCAGAACCGACAAATGGGTCAAGGATTGTATCACCTTCTTTTACTTCAAGCAGATTAATTAAAGCACGAGAAATTCTTGGGTCGCCCTTGCCTTTATATTTATGAAGATAATGAAGAAAAGGTTTTCTTAAATCAGTTGATGCCCAATCCACAAAGTCACCAATATGATTTTTGCCAAGCCCAAAGTGAGGCGAACGATAGTGACCGGTTTTCAAGTGTTCAAATAGTTCTTTTAAACCTTTATCAATACCATTTTCCTTCTCTTTAAAATAATCAACCCAATTTTCGCTATTTTGGGGACGGAATACCACAGCAGGGAGTTTTTTTACCTCGGTTGCATATTCAAAAAGCGTTTGAAAGGGTATAAATCTAATTGTAATTAATTGCCTGTTTTCTGACAACTTTTTAAAGAATATTTGCGTATAAGGGTTTGGGTCTATTTGGGCATTCTCGAAATCTATAGCCGAAATGCTTATTCCAATTTTTGATAATAAGTCTCGCGCCGTTTCCGAATTATTTTCAGTTTCTAAAATTAGATAAATTTCTCGAAAAAAAGTCGCCCTTTTTACAATACTTGTCATTTCGCGAACCGGCAATTCAGCAAAATATCCCTGCCCTTCACCCATATAGACCAATCTGGTTATTAGGTGAATAACCTCATCATCAAGTAACCTAAATGGTTTCTCGCGAACCAACGAAGCGATAGTCTTAACGAATTTGGTCTTTATGCCTAACAAACTATCTATCTCTCGTTGGGCAAAATAAAGCTCATCCGGGTCTCTTAAATCGAATTTCACCTTTGCCAGGCAAAGCATATTCATTTCAGGTTAAATAAGGCACAAGGTTTTATCTTAAATTGCAATTTTGTTGGGTCGGGAGTTCCACCTTTTCGCATTACCGTGATTTTTCCTATATATAAACTTCCCTTTGGTGATATTGTAACTTCACCCGAACCGAAAAAATTCATCACTGTATTTATATCCTTTAGTATCCAAGTAGTAGTATCATCGGTTTTATTATATCTTGTAACAAGCATCCAATTAGCTGATAATCCACCCCGTCCTTTTATCACATCACTAACTATAAGAATCTTGTTTTCGGTGAAAAATTTTATAATTTTGTTAGCTAAATATTCTGGGAGTTCATCAAAGAATAACCGGCGCTCGTCTCTTAATTTTTTACCCTTTGTTATTTCAGGATATGCATTAGGTCTTATCTCGCCCGTGAAAAGTTTTAAACCGAAGGCAATTTCATCATCAAATCCCCATATTTCTTTATACGAATCTACCCACCGTTTGTCTACTTGATTGAAGTCAGCATCCCGATTAGCTTTTTTCAGTGATATATTTTCAATTTTAGTTATATTACCAATCGTTATCTTAATTCTAATCTGAGCATCTGCCTTTTTAAATTTCATTAATTCCTCAAAGTCGTCATCGAGTCCCAATTGTTCGGCATCTTCTCTTTTTATTCTAATTGGAATCTGAACTGCTTCCACCGATTCGAGATTTTTAGGATTATACCCCATTATTTTAAGCCAAATCTGAGCTTCATTATCGTTTTTCCAGTTATTAAACTTAGCGCAAACTGCCTTTTCGTTAGCAAACCCGCCTTTTGCCGTAGCCGATCCGAGCTCAAAAGTTGACATACATTAATTTATTTTATTTATCTGAATTTTTGAAGTCTTTGCCAAACCCAAAGTCGCAACCGGTCCCAACCACTGTTTCGCAGTAAGGACAAAGAACCGGCTGTTGGGTATCAGTAACCAGACTATGCCTTGCACTACATTCATTATAGCCTTCGCCATTCCAAGCCCATTCTTCAGTCATTAAAGCAGTAAACCAAATACGGTCTAAAATCTGGTGACAATTTTTACATCGTTTTCTTCTATTTTTCTTTTTATTACTCATTTCTTAAAACCTCCTTTTCACTGCTTCGGTTCTTGAAATTTTTAATTCGGTGATAAGTATCTCGTCGTTAAATAATTCTATCAGTCGACTGGACATTTTAATTCTTTACTGATATTGTAATCACTTTCAATAACCAGTCAAGCCTTTGCGTAACCGGAGTTTCCCAAAAATCTTAGAAACCTATCTCATAAATTAAAAATGTCAGTATAAAAACTATCGCCTTTTCTCACTGGGAAAGCCTTAATTTTAGAAATAGGCACGGAGATTGGCCGATAGGCTATGTTCAGCCCTTTGGTTAGGCCGGTCAATAAAATTATACCCAGCCGAAAAGACTAACTCCTTACTCAAAATCTGGTCAAAATTTAAATTAATCTCGGGCGTAATGCCTAACGGTTGCTGAAAGCTAATCTCAAATGGCAGGTCTGTAACATCAGCGGTCCGGCGCGTTAACGAACTCTTTACCGATAATGTGATATCTTTTTTTAGTCGAAAATAGCGTCTAACACCAAGAACAGTAACTCGTAACTGAAATTTATCATAACCGGTATAAACCACATCGCGCCAACTTTGACTTAAAAAGAGTTCCAAATCCAAATTATATCCAACATAAGGCTCAAAACTAATCTTACGCTCAGTAGCTCGGTTTAACAACCGGGTAATAGTGAATTCCTTATGAATCAAATTATACTCTAACCCAGTCTTTAGGCTTAAATTTTCGTTTGCCGAAAGCCAAACCTCAAAGCCATTTTGATTTTGCCAACTCCTCTCTTGGGTATAGCGATAATCAACCCTGGAATCGTAATTGTTGATTAAATAAAAAGTAATTCTCTTAGCTTTTGGCATTGGAAAGATACCGAATCGAGCATTGTGGTTATAAATTCGGAATAGTTGTTCGGTATCGGACGCTTCGGCGGTAAAATTCAAAAAGCCGTTAAAGTCCCAATATTCAAACATTGTGAAATTACAATTGGCTTGCCAATCCTGTCTTTGGCTTCGACCCATTATTCCAGTTGGTTCGACAATCCGTTTGTAATCACCGTTAGAATCTGGGAAGAATGTACCGGTCTCAGGGTTTCGGCGATAATTGCCGGTCCCAGAATCTACCGGAATAAAACGTTCTTGTTTCATTTCGCTTTGCTGATTAGTGCGGTGATGGTCAATTCGTAAGGAAAGACCTTTGGGCAATGTGAAGTTGCTGGCAAGGTCGGCAAAATATTGTTGCCAATCGCCAGTAAGACTTTGAAATTGCTGAAAACCCAAAACTCCGTTGACTATGAAATTGGTAATTGGTTTGGCGTCTAAATCAAACTTATAAAGGCGTCTTAAGTTTTCGTTCTGCCCACTGGAAAAAAAGGTGGTTTTCTCTTGCTCAAAGGAAAAAGTTGTCCGCCAATTCGCTTTTGGTGTAAATCCTAATTGTGGGCTTACTGCCAAGCGTCTTAAAGATGTTCGGTCTTCCTTGAGAATTGCTAACTTTGGTGAGAACGATTTAATCGTTGGACTTAAAGTTAAATTCTGCCTTAAGATATCTGCCACTCGGTTCAATTGGTAACCCGCCCAGAAAAGTTTCGTGCCGAGATTAAGTCTCTTCTGTCGTTCTTTTTTAGGGGTCAAAAGCCAACCGGCTGAACCATCAAGGGTAAAGAAATCAAATGGTTTAATAAAACCGAAAATTTCATCGCTCGTTAATCTTTCCATCTCTGCTAAATCGCCCCAGTGGTAACTAAAGTCAATCTCCTGATTTTTTAATAATGGAGTAAAATTGACTGAAGTGTATTTTCGTTTATAACCAATCCGATAACTCGATTTTTCATAAAAAAGTTCGGTGCCATAGCCAAACCCACGATTATTTTCATCAGCGAAGGCAGAAAAGAGATTTTGGTCAGTTAAACTGATACTACCGGTTAAATTTAAGTTAAGTCCATTATTCATTTCCATCCCTAATTCACTGGAATAAATCTCAGTCTTTTGGGGTAAAATAATTCGTCGCTTTGCTACATATTGCCCCTGATTGGCTCCAATATAAACATAGATACTATCATCGTAGATATAATCACCTAAAGAATCACCGACATAGGTGAAAGTGACATCATAATCGCCAAGATTTCGGCCAGCATAAACATAATGGTCGCCGATTTTTCGGTAGTCACCTTGATTTTGCCCGACGAACTTTCCACCATCTAACCAGGCACGGCTTGTGTCATCACCAATGACCGAGAGCGATTCGATATCTGCCCGCCCCAGCGTATAGGCAAGGCTTTGATTTTGGTTATCCGATTCCTGAAAGATACCAGTTCCAAAATAAAAGGGCGATAATTGATACCTACCACTTAAACCTAAGGCTGACCGGTAGTAGGCATCAAAGGTATATTCATAATTTACCTCGATGCGCGTGTTGCTGGTAATGATTCGCTTATTGGTGAAAGTGAGTTCGGCAGAAGAGTAATCAATCGTATAATCTTCGTCCCAACCTCGGTTCATCCTTTCGCCATTAAGATAGACGACCTCGCTGGCTGGTACAATTGATATAAAACTTTCCTCCCCGGTCAGCCGATACGGTCCTTGGATACCGTCTTTACCATTAAAAATTAAGCGCCGGAATTTTCCTTTTGGCCTGGTAAAAAAACACTGGAAATTTTTTTTATCGAAATTGCCTTTAATCTGAACCCCGCTACCCCGCCGAGTAATTGCGCCCCAGCGACCGAAATCAGTTGCCAAATCGTAATCACCAAAGGTGCCATTCAAGCCACCACTTCGGATGTTTATCCAAATTTTATCCAATTCTGTAATCTCTTTGGTCGTTCCTTCGGGTGAGATTGGCGAACTCTGGTCAGAAAGTGCTGCCTCAATTTCAACCCCAGATAACCCACCACTTACCTGTAATCGAGTCGCCTGCTCAATTCCTAACCCCTGCTCACTACCAACCGAAAAACCTAAGGTCTTAGAACCACTTATCATCAATTCGCCATCATCGGTAGGTAATGATTCTTCTTGGCGACGCAAAGAGCCTTCATTGTTTATCGGTGGTACTATTGATTCAGTATCCGACTCCAGCCGAAAGCGAAATAACGGACTTGGATTCAAAAATGGAATTCTTTGGTAATGAATAAGAACTTTAGTTGATTCAGTTAGGTTATAAGTAAAAAGAATCGTGCCGGCTTCGTAGTCTAATTGATAGACATCTTTACTCTGTAAAGTGTCATTAATAAAGACTGAATCCGATGCGATTAGGATGAATCGGTCGGGTAAAGCATAAGGGCCGGGGCTATTTTGTCCATAAAATACCACCTCTCGTCTCAAGTTGGCGAAACTATAACTGGTTATTAAAAGACCGATAAGAATTAAAGATTTAATGTCAGTAATATTCTTGGTCACTTCTATTACTTTTTGCCGAATTTAGTGTGGTATTTTAAATGCCAAAAGACGATTCTGGTAATCAAGGATATAGATGCGTTCTTTGCTAATAAGCATATCGGTGGCGACAAAATTACTTTTGTCGGTCCCTTGATAAATTCTAAATTCACCCTTACGGTCAATTCGCCAAATTACTGTACCATTTTTACCAATCAAATAGACACAATCGTTCTCACCTAAGCCAATTTTGCTAAACGTGTAGTTAAAGATTGAAATCCGTGCCTTCAGATTACCGATTCGATTATAAGATTCTATCGTTTGGTTTTGGTTATTGATTAGCCAAATTGTGCCATTGCGGTTGTCATAGGCTAAACCAGTTGGTGAAAAACGGCCTGCCGATTCTTTAATAAAGTCTTTCGCCATACCAGTGGCATCAACTTTGATGATACGATTATTTTGGGGGTCGGCAAGATAGACTTCATTGGCATTCACTACTGCCATCCCTTCCGGACGAAGACCCGAATAGATTGGTTTTAAGGTGTAATTCTTACGGTCAAACCGATAAAAGTTATTATCGTTATAGATATAAATGAAAAACTCATCAGCACTAATCCCTTTTGGGTAAAAGATTTTTTGGGGCAAGATAATCGAATCAATGATTTTTAAATTACTGGCAGTCTTAAGAATTTTTGTTCCGGACACCTCCAAAAGCAGAATCCCGCCATCGGTATCTAAGGTCATCGTCGATACCGGATTGAAAAGTCGCAAAGAGTCAATCAGGGTCAAACTGAATGTTGGAAATTGACTCTTCACATCATAGGTTTTATAACACAAGACCAAATTGGCTAAAATTAGAATAGTGCCAATAAACCAAAGTGATTTGGTGAGGCGGTGCAATTCGGTTCGGATGAACTTTTTCGCTTTTAGGCTTTTGGGGTAAACTAAATTATTTAATCGCATATCTAATTTTGGCATTAAAATTTCCCCTGTCAAGAAAAATCCTTTTAATAAGAATTCAGGTTCTTATCGCAATAGACTATGAAATCGTGGGTTAATTGTTGTTGGTTAGTTAAATCTCAATGCCCAATTCTTTCATTTTCCGATAGATAAAGGTTGGGTTGTTCAATACCCCCAACTTATATCCCTTACCCGCGAGAAGAAGTATCGATATGACGGTTATCATTAAAGTTCTTTGCATTTTTTAACCTCCCAATTTGATACCCTGTGCACCAGAAGAGCATCATTTTCTCGTCTTTGGCTCGGTGCCGCCAGATAAGGCAGTGGTTGGTGATTAGGGTCTGGTGACCGGTGGATAAATCTATCACCCTCACCCTTACCCTCTCCCGTCAAGGGAAAGTAATAAAAAGAAAGACCACTGCCAAATAAAACAGTTTTTAGTTTTTGGTTGTTAGATGTTAGTGAAAAAACACGAAGTCGCTTCGGTCGTTTCGACCTCACAAAGATAAGAGTGAGTTAGAACTTTTTCCATACGGAAAGATATAATGCGAAAAGCGTGCCAAGACCCAGCAATTTCAGGTAGTGCGAGATTGATTATAGCGATTTTTTGATACCAGCGATAACTTATTGATAATCAAATCGTTGCAATCGTTTCTTTTATCACCGCAATCAATATTCTGTATTCACAATTCCGCATTCCCAGTTCCGCATTTGCTAAAACCGTATCATTTTTGCTAAAATCGCGTATCAAAATGATTACACTTTTAACCACAGATGGACACGGATAAACACTGAGAAACCAAGAAAAATTTAACCACAGAGATAACAGAGAAAGCAGAGATGAAAATAATTACTAAGAACACTGAAAGGAACTATCGAAACCGGGTTTCGATAATCAATAAATGCCCCGAAAAGTCTCAGCTCAGCCGAAAATAACTTCTCCGGCTTGTTTTGCGGCGTTGATTACTAAAGAATTTCCCTTTATCCATTCAATATCCGAATAATACATAATATCAAACGGTTTTTTAGTTCGTTTTACTAATTCTCGACCAATCCCGTTAGCAAGCTCTACCCTTTCAAATATGCTCTTATTTCTAAATTCTTTAGAAACAATTATTATATCAATATCGCTATATCTTTTTTGCGTCCCTTTTACCATTGAGCCAAAAATGACTATCTTGTTGATACTAATCCCTTTTCTCTGGCACAACCTTATTAATATTTTGCCAATCCGGGTTTTTAGACCATCTTTTTCAGGCATACCAGTAACTCCTTTGTTCGAATTAAAACCATTTCGGTGGATTCCTTCTTATAATCTTTAAGTAGCCTTTTAAGTTCATCTGGGTATCGGGTTGGAATACTTAAATCGTTTAACTTATCAACAAATTCCCGAAGGTCTGCAGGAAGGTCCAATCTGAGCTTTTCGCAGAAGTAGTTTAGATTATGAATCTTAGGTGGATCTTTCTTCAATCGCTTAGCAAATAATCCTTTGAGTGCTTTCTCAATAGAAAGGTGGCACATAAAAACAGTGTAAATATATCTGCCCGTTTCAAACATTACCTGGGCAGTGGCTAAATCATAATCAGCTTGCCTAAACCATTCTTCGGATGGTTTAAATTTGCTCGACATCTTTCAAACTATAAATCAGCATATTACTTTTGTCAATAGTATAATTAAGCAATTCACAAAAAGAATTTAACCAATGAAGATACTAAAAAATTAACCGCAGAGACCGCGGAGTAAGCAGGAGTAAAAAATAACCACAGATTAACACAGATTGACACCGACTAAAATTAACCGCGAAGAGAGCAAAAATTGATACGCTAACGATGAGTCAGTGATTTGATTTACAAAATTTGCCCTACGACAGGTTGTGTTTAGACGGGTCACACCCGTAAGAAACTTGAAGTTTGCCTGCCGGCTAATTCCCCGGGTAGCCTATGGGGTTATCCCCGAGATTGCTCCCGAATTTGCCTACGGGGTAACTCCCCTGCTTGTTCCCCAGGTTGCTTCCGAAGTGACCTCCCGAGTCACTATCGAGGTCGCCTACGAAGTCGCTCCCCAACTTGCCTACCAACTAACTCCCGAACCCACTCCCGAGGCAACTCCCCAAGCAACCTACGGGATAGCTTAGGGGACTACCTACGGGGTCACCCCCTATACGATACCCCCTCCCAAATGGAAAATTAGCGTAACCGACGGACGACCAACAAGATAGACGAAAAAATCGGTCATTTTTAGGTTGAAATATATTTCAACTTCGTTATAATATTTTTAATGCCAAAAAAGTCCTTTATTTTTACTAAAGAAATGGGAGAAATTTTAAGAAAAATCCGAGAAGGCGTTGGGTTGTCCCAAACCGAAGTTGCCGAGAGAATTGGATTATCGTCTAAGACAAAAGACAGTTACATCTCCCACTTGGAGAAAGGCAGATTAAAGAATCCAGCCTTAGGGTTAATTCTCCTTTATCTTCGTGCTTGCGGTGCTTCCTGGGTCGAATTTTTTAAAGAATTAGATGCGATTGATTTCAAACAAAGGCACGAAAAGTTGGTGGTACTACCGCCAACACCACCCGAATCTGATTCGGCGAAGGGTCAATTCGACCAACCAAAAGAAAGATTAAAAATATTGGATGCGTTACGAAATTAGTGTCAAAATGCCTTCTGAAGCGTAACAGGAGATTGATTTGGAAACTCAAAGGATAAAGTATAAATTGCAGTTTTGGTCTAATCGCTCTCTGATACAATTTTAGGGGAACTGCCCAATTCTGCAAGACAAAAATTCTCATATCCACTTAACTTTATGGTTTCATTCCAGTTTTGGGATATAATTGCATCCCAATTTTGAATTTGATTCAGGGTTATCAGTGAATTACCCCACTCTAAAGAGTGAGTCTTTTGTGCCATTCTTACCTACACTGGAGTATAGAATATCTGGCACGGTTTTATAAAATGGGACAATGCCTGGAAACGCTCGCCCCCGCCGAACGCTTGACAAGAGTAGCGAGCATTAGTAAAATGGAGTGAGCCTTTTATGGCAAAATTCTCTAAAACCATAAAGCCCATTACGGGCAAAAACTCTAACTACTAAAAGGAGGTTTTATGAGCCGTTACATCATAACAATCCTCATAGCCCTTACACTCGCTTGGGCTAGCCAAACTGCTACAATCAATACTCAGACTCAATTAAAAGCGATTGATTCACCCGAAATGTTAACGATTCCCCGAATGCTCAACTACCAAGGCAAACTGACTGATGCGACGGGTAATCCAGTACCGGATAGCACTTATTCGATAACCTTTCGGCTCTTTACTGTTGCCAGTGGCGGTACTGCTTTTTGGAATGAGACGGAAAATGTCCAAACCAACAATGGTCTTTTTAATGTTCTCTTAGGTTCTCTAAATCCGATTGATTCAATCCCGCAGGCTGGTAACTGTTATTTGGAGATGCAGGTCAATCCCAATCCAGCGATGACACCAAGAGTCAGGATTGTCAGTTCGGCTTATGCTTATCAATCACGAAAAGCCGATAGTGCCAATTATGCCTCAAGTGCCCCAATCACAAGACCAATCACTCCGCCAATTTATAGTGCTGAGATCCGAGATACAACGATTATTGCCGGTAAGATAAAAGATGGTGCGGTGACGATGGCTAAGATAAATCAATCCGGTGCAACCACGGGACAAGTGATAAAGTGGACTGGAACTGCTTGGGCACCGAGAAATGACAGTGCTGGTGGGCCACCTACCGGTCCAGCTGGTGGTGATTTGACTGGGACTTATCCTAATCCGACGATTGCCAACAATGCGGTCAATTCGGCAAAGATTGCTGATGGCTCAATAAGAGGTGTTGACATTGCCAAACCTTGCACTCTAAGTGCTGGCATAACTCCTGGTGAAATACTTTATGTTACTAATACTGCAGGTGTCACTAATAGTCCAGCAATTTCAGTTTCAGCGGTAGGAGGTCCTGGTCTTTTGGTAAAAACGGGCAGAGGTGCTGGAGTCACAGTGGATTCTACTGGAGTAAATTCTTCTGGATTTTATGTTAGGAAGACTACCCGTGCTGGTCTTGAGGTAGATTCAGCGACAAGCTATGGATTTTGGTTAAGACGATATGCCGGTACTCATGGCATACAATTAACAAAAGCTGGCTCGGATGGAATTCATATTGACAGCGTCGGTGATAATGGTGTATATGTGAACCGAACTGGAAAAGGGTTGAGGGTTTATCGAGCTACTGACCGAGGGGTTTTTGTTGATTCGGCACGGGTCGGGCTTGATGTTGCTTATGGTGCTGATGCCGGTGTCTGGATTAGTAATACTGGTACTACGGCAACCGCAGCAGTATATGGCAACTCTAACCCAAGAAGTGGCGGTTATTTTCGGAATAATAATAATGACTATTATGCTCTAACCGCTTGGAATAATACTGGCACTGGGGCGAGTGTCAAAGGGCTATATGTTCAAGGCAATGGTTATGCTACCGGTGGCTGGTCAACCTTGCTGGGTGATGGTAAAACCGGTTTCTCTTTGACAACTCCGGATTTGGAGATTATGACTTCGGGCAGTGGTTCACTATCTAATGGTCAAGCCCAAATAACCTTTGAGCCAACCTTTCAAGAAGCATTATCCAGTGCGGTGCCGTTAAGAATTATCGTGACGCCGACGGCTGAATGTAATGGGATAGTTGTCACTAATAAATCAACCAGTGGATTCACTGTGAAGGAACTCTTGAATGGCAAGTCAGATGCGACTTTTGACTGGATTGCAATTGGCCGAATAAAAGGTTACGAAAAAAGACCGGAAATAAGACCGATTTCACAAGAAGCGACGGAAATTGACGCTTTAAAGAAAACGGAAATTCCGAAAAAATGGTAGGGAGCTAAAATGAAAAGTGTCGTTTATCTCTCTTTTCTCTTACTCTTTGCGAATTTATTTGCAACTAATCTTCCAGTTGACCAATTAATTGGTGAATGTGGAACATTGAAAATGCTTCAAAACCTGAGAGCCGGAATGAAATTCCCAAGACCGCCGAATGGACCAAAGTATATCTACTCTACTCACTTTGTCATACATTTTGATACTACCGGAACTCGTGCTGTAACTCGGGCTCAAGCCGAGTCGGTTTCAGTTTGGGCAGAACATAGTTGGGCGAAACAGGTTGATACCTTAGGTTGGGATGAGCCACCGCCTGACAACAATCACGGAGTTGACAATCGTTATGATATATACCTGATGGGTGTTGATCCCGGTGGTTACTTAGGAGTAACTTTCGCCGACGAACCCGGTCCTGACCCGAATCAAGAAGATTGGACAAGTTGGATTGAATTGACAATCAACCCGAATCGCCAAGTGACCCGTCCCTTGGTTGCCCACGAATTTAACCATGCTTGCCAATTCAGTTGTAGTGGTTATGAAGGAGGATGGTGGTATGAGAATACCTCAGAGTGGATGGAGAAGATTACGATGGGTGTTGACCACGGAAGAGTCGGTGGAGGTAGTGATAACCCTGACCCACTGGAAGACCCTCATGTCGAAATAACATGTGACGACGATGGCTATGAATATGCTGGTGGACTCTGGCCAAGATTCTTAGGCGAATATTGGTCGGTTATTTTGCCAAGACAAATTTGGTCACTGTGCGGCATTCATTTTGAGGGTCACACCCTTGAGGATATGGATTCGGTACTCCGTCTTTATTACGATTCAGACCTTAAAAAAGCACTTGGCCATTATGCTATCTGGCGATATTTCACAGGAAATAGAGGTGACATTTATCATTTTTCCGAAGGAGCATCTTATGTAACTTCGACTATCCTTAGAACCCACAGCACCTATCCGGCTTCGGGCAATCAAGGAACTTCTAATCCTTCCGGTCCGGGTGGCTGTAATTTTATCCAATTCAGGAACTTTGGCAATAACCGAGTGACTTTATACTTTGATGGCGAGAACGGCTACGAATGGTCAGCCTATGTGATAGGAAAAAGAGGCGGTATCTCATATGAATATAAAATTCCGCTTGAGTCAACTCAAGATACCGGTCGAATTACAATTCCGGGTTGGGAATATGATACGATTGCCCTTATTCCGGTCGTAACCCACTGGACAAGTTCAGCTGAGAGTCTCACTTATTCCTACAATGTCACTCTTGGTGATGAGTTAGCAGCGATAACCGAACCGACAAATATTTATTTCAATTTAACCCTTGATATTTATCCCAATCCGGTAAGAACTCAGACTACTATCAGATATTTAATCCCCAATGGTAAAAATGGAAAATTAAAAATCTATGATGCAACGGGGAAAGCAGTGCGCAATTTCGAACTAATGGGAAATAAAGGACCGGCATCAATCCTTTGGGATAAAAAAGACAAGTACGGTCGAACGGTAAAAAGCGGTATCTACTTTGTACACTTGATGGTTGATGATAAAACAATCAGCAAGAAGATGGTTATTGAGTAAAGGAGAAGTTATGGTTAGAATTCGGAAGTTGGAATGCGAAATGCGGAATTTTTTACTCAAACTGCCTCAAGGATTGCTTCTACTTTTTTACTGCTCACTCCTCACTGCTCTCTCTTCACTATGTTTTGGACAATACCGCTGTGACTGGAATGTGTTTGCTGCCGGTGGCGGATTTTTAAGTTCAACTGATTTTCAATCCAAGGTCTCAGTCAGTCAAACTGCAATCGGTCATTTAACTACAACTAACTTTCAGGCATTCATCGGTTTCTGGCAGATTGAACCCCAAATTGGAATTGAAGAACCGGAAAAGGCACCAAATTGGAATCAGCTCGAGACAAAATTATATACTCCTCAACCCAATCCTTTTGCCCATAAGACAAGGATTCTTTTCTCACTAAAGGAGAATGCTTTTACTAAACTTTTAATCTACGATTTGACTGGCAGAGTTGTAAAAACCCTGGCTTACGGCAATATGAAATCCGGTATTTATACAATAAACTGGCACGGTGATGACAATGCTGGCAAAAGACTCGCCTCTGGTATCTACTTCCTCAAATTCCAAGCCGATAATTATCAAAAGATAAAAAAGCTTCTTTTAACCCACTAAAGAAAGAATCATAACTCAACTGGGCTGGATTTATCCAGCCCAGTTTTTTTTGCTTGACTAAGTAACCAGTTTAGCTTAATATAGTGGTGTGATAAACGGTTTATTCAAAGGTTTGTTTTAAGATCCTGTCACACCGTTCCTAAAACAAACCATTAATTCAAAAAGGAGGTCTTATGAACCGTTATATCATAACAATCATCATAGCCCTTACACTGGTTTGGGCTGTTAAAACTACTCCAATCAATTCTCAAAATCCAATAATCAATATCCAGACTCAATCAAAAGCGATTGATTCACCCGAAATGTTAACGATTCCCCGAATGCTCAACTACCAAGGCAAACTGACTGATGCGACGGGTAATCCAGTGCCGGATAGCACTTATTCGATAACCTTTCGGCTCTTTACTGTTACCAGTGGTGGTACTGCTTTTTGGAATGAGACGCAAAATGTCCAGACAAGCAATGGGCTTTTTAATGTCCTTTTAGGTTCTCTAAATCCGATTGATTCAATACCACAGGCTGGCAACTGTTATTTGGAGATGCAGGTCAATCCCAATCCAGCAATGACACCAAGAGTCAGGATTGTCAGTTCGGCTTATGCTTATCAATCACGAAAAGCTGATAGTGCCAATTATGCTTCAAGTGCCCCAACCACAAGACCAATCACTCCGCCAATTTATAGTGCTGAGATTAGAGATACAACGATTATTGCCGGTAAGATAAAAGATGGTGCGGTGACAATGAGTAAGATAGACCAATCAGGTGCAACAGCTGGACAAGTGATAAAGTGGACTGGAACTACTTGGGCACCGAGAAATGACAGCGCCGGTGGTCCGCCAGTCGGTCCGGCAGGCGGTGATTTGACTGGGACTTATCCTAATCCGACGATTGCCAACAATGCGGTCAATTCGGCAAAGATTGCTGACCGTGAGGTTACTAATGCTGACCTTGCCGAAAATGCGGTTACCACTTCAAAGATTACTGATGCCAATGTCACTTTGCCTAAAATCAGTCCGGTTGGTTCTTCAGCAGGTCAAGCGATTATTTCTACTGGTTCTTCAACACCGCCGACTTGGGGTAATGTGGCGCCTGGTCCGCACAATCATCTTGGTGAGGCTTGGACAACTACCACCATTGACCGAGGACTTTTGATGAAACTTGACCGTAATACATCGTCCCAAATCAATGGATTGGTGGATTCGGTACTCAATGCCGGAACCGGTGGAGCTTACGGAGCACAGTTTTATGTTGGTGGTACTGGCAATTGTGCCAGATATGGTGTTTGGACACAGGTTTCCTGTCCATCCGGTTCAAGTAGCGGCGCGACCGGAATCTATGCAAGCGGTATGAGCGACGGGACCGGCACAGCTTATGGTGGCAACTTCTATGCTGCTGGAGGTGGCACTGGGACCAGATACGGTGTCAATAGCTTTGTGGCAGGTCCTGGCAAAATGTATGGAGTTCGTGGTTCCGCTTCACCTTCTTCAGCTGCGACTGATTCGGGCTTTGGTGTTTATGGTTCTTGTTCTAATAGTGGTTCTGGTCAAACCTTTGGCGGTTTCTTTAATGCCAGCGGGTCTGGTGCTGGCGCGAAATACGGAGTAAAAAGTAACGCTTTGGGTTCACTGGCAGATACTGTCTTTGGCGTGAATGTGACAAGTTCAAACTCAGGTTCTGCTCCCGCTTATGGTTTCTATGGAAAAACTTCAATCTCTTCTGGGTCCGGCTGGGGCTACGGTGGTTACTTCAATGTCACTGGCGATGGTTATGGTAGAAGGTATGGAGTTTATAGCGATGTTACGGCTCCGTCCAGTTCTTCTGACCCAGCCTATGCATATTACGGACAGGTTTATCACTCGGGTAATGGTTATGTGTATGGTGGCAGTTTTGAGGCAACCGGCACCGGTACTGCCGATAGGACTGGCGTTCGTGGCTCTGCATACAGTTCATCTGGTTCAGCTTCTGTCTGCGGGGTCGATGGTTATGGTACACACACCGGTCCTGGCATTGGATACGGTGGTAGGTTCTACATAAGTGGTGGTACTGGCACGAGATACGGCGTTTACAGCAGTGCTAGTGGTTCAGTGAGTTCCAGTAGCACAATCTATGGAGTTTATGGAACTGCAAGCCACTCAGGAAGTGGCACTGCATACGGTGGTTGGTTTAGGAGTAGTGGCAGCAGTAGTACTAATACCGGCGTTTATGGCGAGGGCACTGAGTTTGGCGTTTATGGCAAGGGCACTGAGATTGGCGTTTATGGCTGGGCTTCTGCTACGTCAAATGCTAGAGGAGTTTATGGGGTTGCGAATGGTTACGGATCTTCTGCCGGATATTTCGAGGGAGACAATTGGGCTGGCACTTTTGTCGGCCACGTGCAAGTGGGAGGAAATTTCTATGTATATGGGTCAAAAAATGCTGTGGTTAAAATTGATGAAAACGAACAGCGACTGGTCTACTGCCAGGAAAGCCCGGAAGTCTGGTTTGAGGATTTTGGCGAAGGACAGTTAAAACAAGGCAAAGCAGATATTCAACTCGACCCTACCTTTCTTAAAACCGTAACCATCTCCGAAGAACATCCAATGAAGGTGTTTGTGCAACTGAATGATAACTGCAACGGTGTCTATGTTAAACGAGGAAATACTGGTTTTTCGGTGATTGAACTTAACAATGGCACATCCAATGCCCATTTCACTTATCGGGTAGTAGCAAAACGCAAAGGATATGAAAATGTGCGATTAGAAAAGTTAGAGCCAGACACAGATTTTAAAGAAATTAAATCAGAAGACCTGAGACACCACATCAAAATGAAACCACAGAGAAATAAGTAACGAAGAACGCTAAAGGAGGAACGATGGTTAGAATTCGAAATCCGGAATGCGAAATGCGGAATTTTTCTCTCAAACTGCCTCAAGGATTACTTGTACTTTTTTACTGCTCACTTCTCACTGCTTTCTGCTCACTATGTTTTGGACAATACCACTGCGACTGGAATGTCTTTGCTGCCGGTGGCGGATTCTTAAGCTCAACCGATTTTCAAACTAAGGTCTCGGCCGGTCAAACTGCAATCGGTCATCTAACGACAACTGACTTCCAAGCATTCATCGGTTTCTGGCAGCCTGAACCCCAAGTTGGAATCGAAGAACCCGAAAAGATGCCAAATCGGAATCAACTCGAAACAAAATTATATACTCCTCAACCCAATCCTTTTGCCCATAAGACAA
Source organism: Caldifarciminota bacterium (assembly GCA_039801565.1). GTDB lineage: Bacteria > Hydrothermota > Tepidihabitantia > Tepidihabitantales > JAOUPE01 > JBDRUX01. The sequence continues at coordinate 11,221 of JBDRUX010000020.1, read as the reverse complement.
GGATTCTTTTCTCGCTAAAGGAGAATGCTTTTACTAAACTTTTAATCTACGATTTGACTGGCAGAGTTGTAAAAACCCTGGCTTACGGCAATATGAAATCCGGTATCTATACAATAAACTGGCACGGTGATGACAATGCTGGTAAAAGACTCACCTCTGGTATCTATTTTCTCAAATTCCAAGCCGACGACTATCAGAAGATAAGAAAGCTTCTCTTAACCCACTAATTATAAAATCAAGCCATCAAAATGGGGTTGGTTATAACCAGCCCCATTTTAATTTTTCAAATCAGTAGTCGCACTTTATAACTCATTAGAATAAAACGAGTTAAAAAAAGACCTTAACTGTCCCAATCTGTATTTTTAAAGGCTCTAAAATTCCGCATCGTAATGCATTGAAAATTATAGGGATACAAATTAAGCTGTGGCATAATTCTTGCTTCTGTAATTCTCAACGTTTGTGTTGGTGTTTAGAAAGTTCCGCACATCTAACCAATTAGTTTTCAATTGCTTAATTATATGAAAGGAGGTAGAATGACTCTTCGTTTTTTAATCGTTATTGCGGTCGTCCTTTCTTTGTCTTGGGCGACAAAAAGTTCGGTTAATGGTTATGGAATAGTTGAGCCGGTGATAAAGGTTGTCAATTCTAAGACGATAGGTATGCCGCACGATGCTAAAGAACCACTCGCGATTCCTATGATGTTCAATTATCAAGGTAAGCTGACTGATATGATAGGAAATCCGGTTCGAGACTCCAGTTACTCAATAACCTTTGGACTTTATACTTCACCGACCGGTGGAACCGCCTTTTGGACCGAGACAAAAACAGTTTGGGTTAGGAATGGGTTTTTCAATACGGTTTTAGGCGATATTACGCCAATTCCGTATGTTCCAGCGGATGGCAATTGTTATCTTGAGATGCAAGTTAATCCGAACCCACCGATGACACCAAGGATAAGAATTGTTAGCTCAGCTTATGCTTATGTTGCAAGAAAAGCGGACAGTGCTAATTATGCTCATGCCATCCGTCCCATCACACCGCCAATTAATTCGACTGAGATCAGTGATAATGCGATTACTAATCAAAAACTGGCATCTGATGCTGTAACTACTGATAAGATTCAAGACAGCACAATTCAATTTGAGGACTTATCGTTTCTACCAGTAACCCGACCCTTAACACCACCATTAGAAACCGATGAGATAGGAAATGATGTAATTATCTCAACAAAAATTCAGGATGGCACAATCGTTCGGCAAGATGTCGCCCCTGATTTTAAAGCTCCCTACTCCGATACTGCTGATTACGCTCGTCTTGCTCCGGCTTCAGATAGTGCAAGGATAACAGGTAATTCTCATAAACTGCAGGGTAAAGATACCACTGCATTTGCTTCAGCCAGTCACAATCATGATGCGGATTATGTGAATGTTGGCGAAATGAATTCGATTAATAGTGAGATGATAGTGAATGGCACGATTGTAAATGACGACATTTCTCAAGCGGCAGGAATTAGTGATACGAAAATTGCTGGCACCGGTAACTTAGTTAATAACCTTAATGCTGACCTTTTGGATGGTAATCACGCTTCAGCATTTTTAACCTCGGTAACGGACTTTGGTCGAAGTGGTGTTGCTACTGACTTATTTGAAGGTACTACCCGCTTGACTGACAAATATGCACAAATTAATCATAACCATACTGCGGTTGGAGATGTAACGGGAACCATTCCGGGAACTCTGTCAATCGTTAACAATGCAGTGACGAGCGAGAAGATACAAGACGGGGCGATTAATAATGCTGATATTGGTACCAATGCTGTAACCAGTGATAAAATCCTTGATGGCACAATTGTGAGAGCCGATGTTTCGGCTAATTTTAAAGCACCCTATTCGGATACAGCTGATTATGTCCGTTATTTACCAACCAGTGTTGACAGTGCGCGGGTAGCAAGTAATAGCCATCGGTTACAAGGCAAGGATACGACCGGTTTTGTCCGTTCGGGTCAGACAAATTCAATTACCAGTTCGATGATTGTTGATGGTACGATTATGAATAGTGATATCGCTAACTTGGCTGGTATTAGCGACACCAAACTCGCTGGTACTGGTTCGGTGGTCACTAATTTCAATGCTGACCTATTGGATGGTTATCATGCATCGTCATTTTTGACTTCGTCTGCTGACTATGGTCGAATGGGCGTCGCTACCAACCTTTATGAAGGCACGCAAACTCTTACTCAGCTTTACATTAACGAAGGACAGTCTGCGGGTGGCGACTTGACCGGCACTTATCCGAATCCGACAATTGCTAATAATGCAGTAAATTCGGCAAAGATTGCTGACGGTGCTATAACTGGATTCGACCTGAATCAGATGGGCGCAACTTCGGGCCAAGTTCTGAAATGGACTGGTTCGACTTGGGCGCCAGCCAATGACAGTGTTGGTCAGAGAGATGACGCCTGGGTACGTGGAACGCCGGACAGTGTACTTTACACAATAAGACAACTTGGTATTGCCCGTGGCGGTTCTAACAATATGCTTTACGGCAATTATCGCTACACCCATACTAACCTTGGAGTTGCCTGCACAACTGGATTATCGGGAGGGAACAATGGTTACTGCACGGTTGCTGGCGGCTGGTGCAACAAGGCAAGTGGCGGGGGTGCTATGGTTGCCGGCGGCTATCAAAACACCGCCTCAGGTCAGTTCGCCACAGTTTCCGGAGGTGGTAATAACACCGCCTCAGGTCAAGATGCCACGGTTGGTGGTGGCTATGTCAACAATGCGAGCGGCTATTCTGCTACGGTTGCCGGCGGCTATCAAAATACCGCCTCAGGCCAGTTCGCCACAGTTTCCGGAGGTGGTAATAACACCGCCTCAGGTCAAGATGCCACGGTTGGTGGTGGTGCGTCCAACACGGCAAGCTACGATTATGCTACAATTGGCGGCGGGTATTGCAATTTGGCTAACGGCAATTATGCTATGGTTGGTGGTGGTAGGAACAACACTGCCTCAGATCACGATGCCACGGTTGGTGGTGGTATGTCCAACACGGCAAGTAGATATTATGCCACGGTTGGCGGCGGAGCAGGCAACACCGCCGATGGCTCATCTGCCACAATTGCCGGTGGCTATAGCAATGTAGCCTCCGGTAACAATGCCACTGTTGGCGGTGGTGCGCAGAACACAGCCAGCGGCATGTATGCAACAGTTGCTGGCGGCGCCTATGATACTTCAGCTGCTAACAGCAGCTTTACCACAAACGTCTTTTCAGTAGTTCCTGCTTCTTATTCCAACTCCGCTGCCTTTAATGGTCAGACCGCAACCGCTTCTGGTGAAACACGAGTTGGCATACTTTCCAAGGTATCAGGAACTTTTACCATTGACCATCCCTTAGACCCCTATAATAAGATCTTAAACCACTACTTCGTAGAATCACCAGAAATGGTGAACATCTATCGAGGAGTTGCTACAATCGGTCCTGATGGCAAAGTGGTTGTCCACCTACCCGATTACTTTTCCGCCTTGAATGAGAATCCTCAAGTCGTTCTTACTGGGGTTGGCACTTATGAAATATACCTCGCCGAAGAAGTGAACGATAACAAATTTATAATTGGTGGCAAGCCAGGGACTAAAGTCAACTGGATTGTTACTGGTGCCCGCAAGGACCAGTCAGCCAAAATCACCAAAATCCTGATGCCAGTTGAACAATTGAAAGATGGCGGACTAAAAGGAAGAATGCTGGATGATGATTTCCTGGTTGTAACAAAGGAACAACTGGATAGAATGGGTTGTGGTGGTCAGTTCGATTTCCGTACCTCAGCTGCAAGAGAACGCTACGAGCGAATGAAAAATCCACCTAAACCTGAAATAAAAGAATAAGGAGAAGCTATGATTAGAATTCGGAATATGGAATGTGGAATATGGAATCGTTCGTTCCAACAGCCAAAAAGAATGTCAGTACTTTTCTACTGCTCACTCCTCACTCTTCTCTCTTCACTATGTTTTGGACAATATCGCTGCGACTGGAATGTCTTTGCTGCCGGTGGCGGATTTTTAAGTTCAACTGATTTTCAAACTAAAGTCTCAGTCGGTCAAACTGCAATCGGTCATTTAACCACAACCAACTTTCAAGCATTCATCGGTTTCTGGCAGCCTGAACCCCAAGTTGGAATCGAAGAACCCGAAATGATGCCAAATCGGAATCAACTCGAAACAAAATTATATACTCCTCAACCCAATCCTTTTGCTTATAAGACAAGGATTCTTTTCTCGCTAAAGGAGAATGCTTTTACTAAACTTTTAATCTATGATTTGACTGGCAGAGTTGTAAAAACCCTGGCTTACGGCAATATGAAATCCGGTATTTATACAATCAACTGGCACGGTGATGACAATGCTGGTAAAAGACTCGCCTCTGGTATCTATTTTCTCAAATTCCAAGCCGACGACTATCAGAAGATAAGAAAGCTTCTCTTAACCCACTAAATAAAGAATTATAACTCAACTGGGCTGGTTAAATCTAGCCCAGTTTTTTTATTTGACAAACGAACCGACTTAGAATAATATAGCGGTGTGATAAACGGTTTGTTTAAAGGTTTGTTATTAGATTTTTTGACCTAAAACAAACCATTAACTCAAAAAGGAGGATTTATGAACCGCTATATCATAACAATCATCATAGCCCTTACACTGGTTTGGGCTGTTAAAACTACTCCAATCAATTCTCAAAATCCTATAATCAATATCCAGACTCAATCAAAAGCGATTGATTCACCAGAAATCCTCTCGATACCTTTAATGCTTAACTATCAAGGTAAACTGACTGATGAAACTGGAACACCGGTAATTGATAGTATTTATTCCATAACTTTCCGACTTTTTACTGATTCAACCGGTGGCACTGCTTATTGGAATGAAACTCAGAATATTCAAACTAATACCGGTTTATTCAATTGTTTATTAGGCATTGTAACTCCAATTCCTTATATTCCAACCGATGCCAACTTATATTTAGAGATGCAAGTCAATCCCAATCCAGCGATGACACCAAGAATTCGAATTGTCAGTTCGGCTTATGCTTATTTGTCCAGAAAAGCCGATAGTGCCAGTTATGCGACAACGGCTGGTGGTAGTGCGCCAACTGGTCCGGCGGGCGGTGATTTGACTGGAACTTATCCCAATCCGACGATTGCTAATAATGCGGTCAATTCGGCAAAGATTGCTGACCGTGAGGTTACTAATGCTGACCTTG
>JBDRUX010000020.1:0-5958 GCA_039801565.1 Caldifarciminota bacterium | reverse complement strand
ATACCAATGTTACGATGCCTAAGATTCAGCGGGCTGGAGCAATAACCGGTCAGGTTATAAAATGGAACGGAACGCAGTGGGCACCAGCAGCGGATGAAGTCGGCGGGGACAATGCCTGGGTACGAGGGATGCCGGACAGTGTGCTTTATACCATAAGGCCACTGGGCATTGCCCGTGGCGGCTCTAACAATATGCTTTACGGCAATTATTGCTACACCCATACTAACCTTGGAGTTGCCTGCACAACTGGATTATCGGGATGGAACAATGGCTACTGCACGGTTGCTGGCGGCTATCACAATACGGCGAGAGGCAACCGTGCCACGGTTGCTGGCGGCTATGACAACACAGCGGGCATCGATTATGCAACGGTTAGCGGCGGCTATCACAATACGGCGAGCGGCAATTCTGCCACGGTTGCTGGCGGCTATGACAACACGGCGGGCGGCAATTATGCCACGGTTGGCGGCGGCGAATACAACAGGGCGATCGGCATCCATGCCACAGTTGCCGGCGGTGTGGTCAACACGGCGGGTGGCGAACGTGCCACGGTTGCTGGCGGCTACTCCAACACGGCGAACGGCAATTATGCAACGGTCGCCGGCGGCTATGCCGACACCTCTGCTGCCGATTACAGTTTCACCACAAACTACCATTCGGTAGTCATTTCCTATTCCAACTCTGCTGCCTTTAATGGTCAGACCGCAACCGCATCAAACCAGTTGAGATGCGGAACAATCTCCAAAACAGGCGGCTCATTCACGATTGACCATCCTCTTGACCCCTATGGCAAGATTCTCAACCACTACTTCATTGAAGGACCGGAGATGCGTAATCTCTATGATGGCGAAGTAATATTAGACGCGTCGGGTCACGCCAATATTCGACTTCCTGATTATTTCAGCACTCTCAATCGCAAACCCAGAATTCAACTTACCGGCGTTGGCACTTCTGATGTCTATGTTGCCGAAGATATCAAAGGTAATACATTTGTCATTGGCGGTAAACCAGGCACAAAGGTCTATTGGCAGGTAACTGGTGAGCGGCAGGATGTCTCAGCCGAGGCAATCAGACGGATGATGCCGGTTGAGCAGCCCAAGAGTGGTGAGCTTGCGGGCCGGATGCTTGATGACAACTTCCTTGCTGGCTGTATGAAACAACTTGAGCGAGAAGGTAAATCATCTGGCATTGATTTTCGCACCCCGGCTGGCAGACAACGCTATGAACAGATGAAAAATCCACCAAAACCAACAAGATAAGGAAAAGTTATGATTAGAATTCGGAATGCGAAATACGGAATGCGGAATATTTTACTTAAACTGCCTCAAAGATTGCTTCTACTTTTCTACTGCTCACTCCTCACTCTTCTCTCTTCACTATGTTTTGGACAATACCGCTGCGACTGGAATGTCTTTGCTGCCGGTGGCGGATTTTTAAGTTCAACTGATTTTCAATCCAAGGTCTCAGTCAGTCAAACTGCAATCGGTCATTTAACCACAACTGACTTTCAAGCATTCATCGGTTTCTGGCAGCCTGAACCCCAAGTTGGAATTCAAGAAAATGAACCCGAAAAGATGCCAAATCGGAATCAACTCGAAACAAAATTGTATAGCCCTCAACCCAACCCTTTTGTCCATAAGACCAAAATCCTTTTCTCATTAAAGAACAGTGCCTTTGCTAAACTTCTCATATATGATTTGACTGGTAGAGTTGCTAAAACTCTGGTCAACGGTAGAATGAAGTCAGGTGTTTATACAATCAATTGGCACGGTGACGACAACTCCGGCAAGAAACTGGCAAAAGGTATCTACTTTATGAAATTCGAAACCGAGGACTATCAAAAGATAAGAAAACTGCTTTTGGTCCGATAAGGAACAATAAATTGGCAAAAAGGGGCTGGTCATTCCAGCCCCTTTGCTTTTTACTAAATACTTCATTTAATCTAATCGAGTTATCCTTGACAAATGTAAAAATTGAATTACGATTAAAACAGCAAAGTTGTAAAACTCTGGATAAAAACTAAGGAGGTAAAATGTCTTATGTTAGGTTTTGTTTAACCGTTTTATGCTCTTTAATAACTTTTGGTCTCGGACTAACGAAGTCGGATACCGTAAGGATTTTTGAACCTTCCCTGCCTGATTCGGAAATGACCTATGTTATCAAAGCACTCCAAGCACAAGGAATAAAGCCGAATGAATTGGGTTTTGAGAAGAAATGGGCGACCGACTCAATCTTTATGTTGAAAATAGTCAAAGACCTCTTAGACCATCCCTTGCGAACTCCGAGATACGCCGATTCGGCTAAATATCACACAGAAAAATTTAAAGATAATTTCCCAGCCCTTCTGCTTTATCAAACTCGCGAACTTGATATCCCAATCACCGCCAATGATACGATTTCGTTAAATAAGGAAATTTCAAGAAATATAAGAATTCAGACGCTGCGAGCGGAATCTTTACCCAAAGCGGTATCGCAATCCTTGACTTTAATCTATCAAGCTTTTGAAGTCGGCGATAAATATCTAAAACAGGCAATCAAGAAAATGAACCAAGATGAAATCACGAAACTTTTAATTCAAGCTCCAATTCTTTGGGGCGATGAGGATGATTCTTCGGAACATTATCTAAAAGGCGCTCTGCACCGAGAATTTGGTATCGAAGTTGATACCAGCCCAAAGATTACCAGTGATACAATTCTAACAATTGTGCCAAAAATGGATAGAAGAGCCTTGGCATTATCTGGAATGGTTATCGCCTTGGCAGCGAATAAGGTAATATCAATTCTAACTAAAGATTCCTTATTCAAAATTCAAAATTCAAAATTCAAAATTCCCAATGTTAAAGGCGGAGTCTATTATTATGAAGAGACCAAGATGGGCAAATTTGTTATCGGCAGCGAAGAAGATAATGTCTATGAAGATGATTTTGCCTTGATTATCGATTTGGGCGGCAATGATAAATATCAAGGCAGAACCGCTGGTGCGGTCGGTATTCTATCCCATCCGTTTTCGGTTTGCATTGATATTGATGGGAATGATGTTTACGATGCACCGAAAAAGTTATTTAATCTTGGTTCAGCCATTTTCGGTTGTGGAATTTTACTTGATTGGAAAGGTGACGATGTCTATCGGGGTTATCACTATTCACAAGCAACCGGACTATTCGGCACTGGCATTTTAGTTGATTACCAAGGCAAGGATTTTTACCAAGCCGGCTATTATGCCCAAGGAGCGGGTAATTTTGGTTTTGGAATATTGGTTGATAATGATGGTGAAGATGTCTATCACAGTTATAACTATTGTCAGGGCTTTGCTTCAATCTGGGGCTATGGCTTGCTTTCCGATTTGGCTGGTAACGATATCTATTTTGCCGGTGGTAAGTATATTCATCATCCGCTCCTACCTAAAGATTACCGCTCTTTTTCCCAAGGATTCGCAATCGGTTGGCGACCAGACGCCTCAGGTGGCATCGGCTTTCTCTATGATAAGTCAGGTAATGACTTTTATAATGGCGATGTCTTTACCCAAGGCTGTAGTTACTGGTATTCTTTGGGCATTCTTTACGACGAATCAGGACAAGACCATTATTCGGCTTCCGAATATGCCCAAGGTGCCGGAATTCATCTATCAGTCGGAATTCTAATTGATAAAGAAGGTGATGATTATTATTATTCAAGACTTGGTCCGAGTCAGGGCGAAGGACATGACTTATCAGTTGGAATTTTAATTGACCGCAAAGGGAAAGATTACTATTCAGTCAGTGGTGGTCAGGGAATTGGTTTGACCAATTCATTTGGGCTATTCCTTGATGCCGAAGGTGATGATAGTTATATGACAGTTGAACCTAATTTCGGTCAAGGAACTGCGAACTGGGCAAGGGGATTTGGCGGTTCGGGCGTGTTCCTCGATTTAGACGGTACTGATAGATATGTCCAAGGTAGTCCGGGAAAAGACCAGAATTATTGGACTCAAGGGACATACGGTTCAGGAATTGACTTAAGAGGTGCTAAGAAACCCGAAGAGAAAAAAGAAGAGGAGGTAAAACCGGATACAGTAAAAAGACCTGTGGAAGAAGTGTTCAAAGAAGCGTCAATCTGGGAAGTGGGTGAGGCAATTCAAAAGGTTAGAAAGGCAAGAAAAGAACTGATTAATCTGGGAAGGGAAGCGATAAGATATGTCGCAAAAGAGAAGATGGCAACTAAAGACGGATTAGAACTCAGAGCGATTGAAGAATTAGCAAAAGCCTTGCCTGATTCGATAAAGCCATTTCTATTCCAGGCGTTGCACGATAAAAGACGCTATGCTCGGGCAAATGCCATCTATCTTTTGGGTCAAATTAAAGCCAAAGACGCAATTGATTCATTATTAGTCGCTTTGAAAGACAAAAGGAATCGTCCCCGAGCGGTCATTGCCGCCTTTGGGGAAATCGGCGAAAGGAGAATAGTACCAGACATTTTGCCCTATCTTGCCCATAGGGATGAGCCCACTAGGATTTATACTGCCTGGACATTTGCCAAACTCAAAGACCCCAGAACTGTTACCGGATTAATCTCTGCCTTAGATGACCATTATTTTACAGTCCGCTGCGCCGCTGAGCAGGCATTAGTCAGTATCGGTGATTCAGCCCTGCCTTCGCTAATAGAACATCTTGGTAAGAACCAGGAGATACGGAAGATCGGGCATATCATTCGTGCCAGTGCTGAAATTGCCTCGAAACTTGATACGATAGAAAAACGGAAGGAGAGAATTCAAGTTCGAAAGAAACTTTTAGGGTTCCTTGACAATTCGGAACCTTATATTCGTGGTTTGGCAGTTGAAGGATTAGGTAAACTTATTGACGAACCAACCCGAAAGATTTTAGAAGCCAAGATGACCGAAGAGATCGATGAATTTGTCTTAAGTAAATACCGAACGGTATTAGAAGCGAAGCAATAATTCGAAATAGACCATTAAGACGATTGCTAATTTTTAGCAATATGGATTGAATAGAATTATAAAATTAATTATCTCTGTCGGGCTTAGCATAGAGTGTATTGCAAGCATAATCAATTTTATCGAATTTTATTTTGAGGAAATGCATTTTCATATGTATGTTACTTAAGCAAGGTGGTCTGCTCATTTTCGCAAGCGATAAGGAAGAAGGTAAAAATGGCTGCTCGACCTATCCGATTGGATTTGACCTCACGTCCAAACACCTTCATCTGGATTCAACCCAAGACCATAGCCGGGTAATTGATACACACCAGCAGCCACCCTTTGCATTTAACTGCTCCATCAAAACCTTGACTTTTTCATTTTTGGTGTTATAGTTAATACATTCTGCCGACATAGCTCAGCGGTAGAGCAGGGGTTTTGTAAACCTCAGGTCGCCCGTTCAAATCGGGCTGTCGGCTGATGAGCAAAGTTGATTTACTATGGGCAGGTACCCAAGCGGCCAAAGGGGACAGACTGTAAATCTGTTGACTTTATGTCTTCGGAGGTTCGAATCCTTCCCTGCCCATTTAATTTTATGCGGGGATAGCTCAATTGGTAGAGCTTCTGCCTTCCAAGCAGAAGGTTGCGGGTTCGAGCCCCGTTCCCCGCTAATTAGTTCTACCTGAGTATTAAATTATTAATATCTTTCCGACTCAACCGTCTCTTTTCCGAAAGGAGATTTAAAATCGAACTACTAATATTGCAATAGATTTGATTTTCACCACGATTTATTAGACCGAAGCCATAACCGATTTTAACCGATAGCGGTAAGAAATAAGCAACGACGAGAGAAGTTTTTAATTCCCCAAAAACACCAAGTTTTGATTGTTTAGAAATCATCTTGAGGTCCAAAGCTCGATAGCTATCCCAAGCAAGACCGTAGTCCATCCCCAAAATTCCCGAAAAGTTAGATAAAAAGAACGGCGCAGTGCCAAGCCCACGCTCCACCCAATATAGAGGAAACCGATATTCCACAGTTGTTTTGA
>JBDRUX010000019.1:0-30268 GCA_039801565.1 Caldifarciminota bacterium | reverse complement strand
TGTCAGGGTTCTTATCTGGACATGAAAGAATTAGAAGAATGGGATCGAAAAAACGGTATTTCCGATACCGAAAAATCAACTATTGGAGTATGAAATTGCAGACAATTTGTTACTTGACCTCTTTTATTATCTTTAATTTTCAACAGACCCCAACCACCAGCCACTGACCACTGATTTTAGGACTGTCCAGTAGCGTAGCTGGGGAACTGGGCCGAACTAACCGCCGTATCCATCTTCCGATTTCGCTCCCAGCTGACTTTTTAGACAACCTACTTGGGCTAATCCGGGGCTACTCCCTATACCGCCTTATTGGTTAGCCTATGGTTTGCTTTTTTCTTCTTATTCGGAGTTATTTCTACCAAAACCAAAAAGTTAGATTTAACGGTCGAAAATAAAAAGGGGAACAAATTTGTCCCCCTTTTAGTTTAAATTGGTAGTCTTAGCGCATCAGCACCAGTTTCTTAGTCGCCTTGTAGTCATCGGTCTTAATCGTGTAGAAGTAAATTCCAGCAATCACTTCGGTTCCTTTGTCGTCTCTGCCATCCCAGGTCAAAGTGTAATTGCCAGCATCGTAAGGCGCATGGGTCAAATTCCGAACCAATCTACCGGTCGCATCGTATATATTAATCGTAACATTGCCCTTATTCGCTAAGGTGAAAGAAATCTGAGCATTACCTTTTGCTACTGGATTGGGTCGGACTGGATGGAGCGTCGTAGTGGTTGGAAGGGTATTTTTTGTCACCTCAGTAATACCAAGCGCACTGTCACAAGTAAAGGCAATCGTGACATTGTCAGCAACAATGTGATTAGCTGGATTGCCATCAAAGACATACTGCTGATACCAACCATTGGCACCGGTGCCACCTTGGATACCAACCGTATTAGAATTGAGTGTGCCATTTACATCCAAGTAGTTGAACCTTATCTTATTGTCCCGATAAAGCACAACCTGGAAGGTTTGGTATTCTGAGGTTCCAAAACGTGGCACATTAACCCAAGTATAAGCGACATATTGGCCATCAGTGCCAGTCTTTTCAATCACCTGACCACCAGCACCGGGATTTAAATCATCCCAGAAGGGTCCGATAAAATTCTGAATTGTGTTATTGGGTAAAGCGGTGTTAGTCCAAGTGGTCGTTGTGGTTGGCCATTGCAAGAAACCATTGGTGCAGACATTAATCTGTGTGATGTTTGGTGGGCTACTGGCTGGTGAGTAGAATTTAAAGCCAAAAGGCAGGGTTCGGGTCACATAGCCATCATCAGCACTGGGTGACCAACCAGAAAGGACTGTGCCACCAGTTGGGTCAATCCAAGAGAAGGTGACGGTATCACCGGGTTCTTGGGTTGATTCGTAATAGTAGCCAAACGGGTCAGGTGCACTGCCATAACGGCAAACCGCGGTCGCATAAGCGGTGTCATTGGATGGGTCATCATCACCGACCAAACTGGTATAGGCAATAACATCATAAAAACTACCGATTGTCGCAGTAAATTGACCAAACATGACCGATAATGATTCTCCAGCACCCATTGCCAGCGTAGTGTCAACATCCAGAATGGTATTACCGGTGACAGTATCAACAATCGTCATCGTGGCTGGCACATCTTTTGGCTCAGCTGAGAAATTCTTAACTACTGCTGTGGCATTGACCGTGGTTCCTGGGATAATCCGACCGGTTGGGGCAATAATGTGTAATACTCCTGCATCCGGAGTGGTGCGTGCTTCACCAGTTAGCGTATCATTGGCCGGATTTTCGTCACCAACCAATGCGGTATAGAAGATAACATCATAATACATATCCGGGTCAGGTGTGAATTCGCCAAATACCACTGATTCTTCAGTTCGAGCGGTCAGGGTCAAAGTTGTCTCTTTAGCAAAAACGGTATCGTCGGTCTGGGTCAGAATCAAAGCAGTGGCTGGAAAAGTTTCGTCATTAGTTCCAAAATTCTTGATTACCGCTTCAACATTGATTGGGTTACCGGATGGAATCCTGCCGGTCGGACTTGTAATACTTCGGACACCGACATCATGGTCTCTGGGTACTCCCAGCACGCACTTCATATAGGTTTGATTAGGTGGCGACCAGTTACCACCCTGGTCACCTGCCATCACATATAGTTCGTAGGTATTTTCAGTTCTTGCAGTCATAAACCAACACCGAGCAACAGCGACTGGGAAGTTAACAAAACTCCTTATTGTGCCAGTCGTTCGGTCATAGACCCAGGCTTGATTAGTCACGGATGAGAGATTGGCAAACCCACCTAACCAGAAGACATTGCCAGTTACTGCCGCAGCACCACAAATACTGGTTGGTGTTGAAAACGCCGGACCTTGAATCCAGGTAATTTGGGTCGGATTTGCTGGATTGATTGCGCCTTTATAGAGATTTAACCAGCAAGCACTACCCGAGCGATTAACCGCATCGACGATATAAATCGTATCGCCAATGATTGCCGCACCACCCATATCAGCATTTTGGGGCAAAGGTGTGCCCGATGACCAGGTATTCGTGAACGGGTCATAGATGTCAACATTGGTCCAGCCGCCCGTACTTACTGCGTCCCAACCACCCATCACATAGATTAAAGAGTCCCGCCAAACCACATCTAAACTGGCACCAGCTGCTCGTGGTCTTGGCGCCTTGGTTGTCCAGGTATTATTTGTAATATCATATTCGGCATTCTCGGTTAGAGCTCCGCCATTCACATCAATGCCACCAATCACATAGATTTTACCTCGCACATAAGCACCGCATATCCAAGCCTTGGCAGTGGGCATCTGTGCCTTATCAGTCCAGGTATTGGACTCAGGGTCATACTGTTGGCAAAGCCGGACATTAGATGTCAGATAGCCATCCGGATTCCCGCCGATAATGTAAATTTTGTCATTAACCGGGTCATAAACCGTAGCGTGAGCCAATCGGTCAGGGGTGGTCGTTGGCGCCGCGATCGCGGTCCAAACCGTATCATCCAAATAACCAGGCGTCTCTTTGATTATCTCGGGGACATTGAATTGCGCATTTTTCAAAGGTGCTTGTAGCGCAGTAATCGAATTCGCATTGGTAAGGTTTACTGCCAAGCCTAATATTATTGCTACGGCGAGTAGTAAAGGTAACAACCTTGTCATTAAAAACCTCCTTTATCAGTTTTTAGTTTTTGGTCGTCGGTTTTAGGCTAACAACTAACACCCAATTACCAACAACCGTGATTAAGGTTTTTGTAGCGTTGCTCACCTCCTTTCTGATTTGCTTTGGGTTCATCATAATGCTTCATTTTAATGAAAGAATCCGAAATTGTCAATAGTTCAGTTTTTTCGTTTCATTCGACCTATGCTTGGTATAGCGATGCACTGAAGCCTATCGTAATAGCACAACTTTTTTCGTTGCTTGGTGATCCGGCGTCTTAATAGTATAGAAGTAAATTCCTGGTGCCACAGGAATACCTTGGTTATTCCTGCCATCCCAAGCTACTTGATAAAAACCAGCTTTTAGGACACCAGATTTTAACCGCCTAACTTGTTTGCCTAAAGCATTGACGATTACTAAATCAACCCTACATTCTTTTGGTATCTTAAATCCAATCGTTGTTTGGGTAAGGAATGGATTCGGCGAAATATTACTCCCCCAAAATTGGTCTGGCATTAAATCGATAATCGGTTTATTAGCAATACCTGGACCAGGCACAACGATTACCGAGTCAATAAGTAAATTGTTGGCGGAATTCCAATCCCCAGCCAAGAGGGTAGTGCATTTAATTATGTGAGTCCCCAATGGTCTTGCGGTCCAAGGAAAGAAACTGATAATTGCGGTATCACCCGAACTTAGACCGAACACATCTTGAATGTCTTCATAACTACTACCGATTCTTAGAAGAATCGAAAAATCCACCGCCGCATTGCCAAAATTCTTTACCTTTACTTGAGGCACTACGACCGAACCGGAATCAATTATTCCTTGTGGCCCAATAAGTTGATTGACTCCAATATCAATTGGGATATGGGTTTTAAGCAAACCGTCACCGATCACGCACATGCCGTAAAACCAAGATTTTTCCCAATTTTCAAAACCATCAGCGATTCTTGCCGTAAACCATTCTCGAAACGATTCACCAATCGTTTTGCCTAATGCCAATTGACCGTAAAAGTCTTGAAATTCCAGCATCGAACCGGTCTTAGTTGAACCGACGGCTGCTAAACCAGTGGAGGTGTTAAAAACATAACGACCGCCGCAAAATCCGGATTCAACAAATCGAGCATTAGAACAAGCGAATAGATTATAGAAGACCGCCACTGGATTGATACTGGGAATTTCCTGCGCCCAGAACCAATCCCAGTTCTGACCGTTGTTATATTTCCAGCCATGCCCACCAGGCCAGGAATGGGCAAATAGTCCAATCCATTGATAAGGTGCCGAATCAATCCGCGGCCTATAATCCAAAGCCCGAGTCTGCTCAGCATCCCAAATAAAGACACGCTCGGTATATACCCTTCCAATATCTAAATCCCATTGTTGGGCATAAGGAATCCAATCATCATCAATATAAACTAACGCCCGGTCCCGAACCGGTAATTGAGCAGTACGATAGCGATGGTCTTTTGTTAAGTAAAACTGTAAGGTTTGAACCGGATAACCAAGAACAGATACCGGCATTCGACTAATACCAATTTCTGGTGATTGGTTACCATAATGCGTATCATAAATACCATCCGAACCCGGAATCAGACTATCTAATGTATCAAGTTGTACAAAGTTATCTTCCCAGATTCCGTCCAAGTCCATAAAATAAAGTTCGCAAGGAAACTCTTCATATCCTTCATCCGGATCACGAATTCCGTTATTATTCCAATCATCAATCATCTGAAACCAAGCAATCGGCAAATCACCAATCAGAACCGCCTCGGCCATACCATTTCGATACTCGTTGGTCAAGAAATTTCTTAAAGATTCCGGGGAACTACCGCTCACGGCAAAGACTGCTGGTGCAAAATTTTCCCGGATTAAATCAGTAACCAGCGTATCAAGATAAGGAGCTAAATAAGGCAAAAGCGCGTTTTCGACTAAAAGGTCAATTCTGGTATCCAATTGATTCGTTGGTAAACTGATGGTTTGAACTCGCCATAATTCTTTAGGTTGTTCTGCCTGCCATTCGCGAAATGATAAAGGTCTTGAATTATCTGGGCTCCTCCAACGGGTTACAACTACATCAGGTGGTTCAGCAAATACGAGCAATACAAAAATTAATAAAACCCAAACTCTCATAGTTATTAATTGTAACACTGACCCAATGACTTGTCAAATTAAATATTGGCTGATTTACCCCACTAAGTGTGTAAGAAAAAACTCATTCATTCTGAATTAATTTTTCTCTCTTGAAATCGTTATTGGACAATTAACACTCCTTAAATCAAACCAGTTGAAATATGAGGATTTGCATACAAATTCTCCTTCGGTTGATCCGCAAATCCAACTCCTTTTCATAAAGCTTTCCCCAGTCCTTAAATCTTCTCCTTAACCAAATTCTCCAATCTCAGTATACCAAAGACACCAGAAGACCAATCCGACAGCTGTAGAAAACTTAAATCTGAAATTCGTTTCGTCACCTGGTCAAGTTGATTCCAAGCCAGCGGATATAAATAGGCAGCTATGACTACGGCTAAAAGTGCACCAACAACGAGTCCTCCCAAATGCTCTTTAATATCCACTTTCAACCAAAAATGTTTTAACCTTGAAGACATCTTTAAATCCTAAAACATCTCTTCAGTTCCTATCTGTAACCCGTAAAGGCTATGCCCCGCCTTTCGGTCAAGATCCATCACTAAATAAATTAACTCAACCCAACCGTCTCGATCCCCAAAAAACTTATCAGATTGACGATTTTTGTTGACATTGCGTCGGAACTTGGTAAGATTAAGCAAAATGTATTTAGGAAGGAGGCGTAATGGTAAAAAAGATTCTTATGATTGGTTTCGTGCTGACTATGTGGATTGGTTTCGGCAACGCCGGCTGGATTCAGCAACATTCGGGAACCAACATCTTATACGACCTTGACTTTCCCCAAGGCAATATTGAAATCGGTTTTGCCTGTGGCGAAAATTCGTTTCTTCTCAAAACAATGGATGGTGGTGAACATTGGGAAGAAGGACGCGCTAACCCTTCAGGTAATTTTAATGCAATCTGTTTTCCTACTGAAACGCATGGATTTATTGCTTGTGATTCCGGTAATATTCAGTTAACTGTAGACGGTGGTGAAAACTGGGAACTGATTAATGTCGGGACCGAAAACAATCTCAACAGCATCTATTTTCCAACTGACCCTAATTTTGGCTATGTGGTTGGGATGGGGGGAGTGGTCCGAAAAACGATGGACGGCGGGAGAAATTGGGAGGAAGTGCCGACCCCTGCTACCGACGACTTTTATGCAGTATATTTTAGAAATCCGGAAATCGGCTACGTGGTCGGCGATAACGGCGTAATCCTTTTCACTTCTGACGGCGGGATGAATTGGCAGATGCAAAATTCTAATGTCACAACCCGGCTTTTAGATGTCTTTATGTTAGATGAAAACAACACTTGGGTGGTCGGTTCGGCTAACACTTGTTTGAAAACTACTAATGGCGGTCAGACTTGGGATACGGTTGCCCTCCCAATTCCAGCTGGCACTCATTTGTATTCAATAACTTTTCCGGACCCTAATACCGGTTTTATTTGCGGCAGCTTGGGTAAAATCCTTAAGACTACTGATGGTGGTAATACTTGGGAATTGAATACCACTCTCTTTTACCATTTTTATCGAATTGAGTTTCCCCGCGATAATCTCATCGGTTGGGTCTGCGGTCTAAGTGAAGCCATCTATTACACGAACGACGGCGGCGGGATTTTTGAACAATCAGTAAAACAAACGGTAAAGAAAGGTTCGCTTACTTGTTCGCCCAATCCGTTCCGCAATCAAACTATAATTCATAGCGCAGGGGCACAAAATTACTGTCCGTCCGATATTCGCATTTACGACCTAAGCGGTAAATTGGTTAAGACCCTTTCCACCAGTCCCCAGTCATTAGTCAACGGTCACAGCCTGATTTGGGATGGTAGGGATGAAGCCAATCATCGGGTTGCCCCTGGAATATATTTCCTTGAATACAAAACCAACTCGGAGACCCAACGCCTTAAATTAGCAGTCTTAGAATAATCTTTAATTGAATTCAACAAGCGTCTGAGTAAATGCTCGGGCGCTTTTATTTTTAAAAAGTTATCACCAAGGCAATCTAAAATCATTGCTTATTGGTAAATCCTTGACAAATTATAATTTTTCGATATAATATTACTTAAGGATATAAATTGTCCAACACTTACCACCCTAATATATTTAATAATCTAGTTTTAGATTACTCAACAAGGTCTGCTTAAATGTAACCAAGGAGGTTAAATGAAAATCTTTAGGGTTACTTTCTTTGTAATGATCCTACTTTTATTTGCTAACCTCTATTCCCAATCCTTACCGGCTAAAACTTATGGCGCTCAAAATTCGGAACGTTGCTACGCCTTGCTTAATTCTTCGGGAGACAACGGTTACCTCTTAGCCGGGTGGACCAAGAGTTTTGGTCCGGGCACCCCGAACTTCTCTAATGTCCTTATCGTCAAGACTGATAGCTTTGGTTCGGTTCAAGGCGCCAAAATTTCAATTGGTGAGTATGATGACGAAGCCTACTCAATGGTTCAAACTATGGATGGCGGTTTCGCTGTCACCGGCTGGACAAAGAGTTATGGAATTGGGACACCGAACTTCTCAAATATCTTTGTTCTAAAGTTCGATTCCCTAGGCAATCTACAATGGTCGAGAGTTTATGGTGGGCTGGATGATGACCAGACTTATTCGATAATCCAAACCCTGGATTTGGGTTATGCAATAGTGGGTTGGACTAAAAGTTTTGGACCGCCACCCTATCCTAACAGTTTGGTTATGAAATTAGACCCAATGGGATTTATTCAGTGGGCAAAGGTCTACTGGGCTTTTCCTAATCACATTGAGGACGAGAGCTATGATATTGTGGAAATACCCAGCGATACTTTTCGTTATGCAGTAGTCGGCCGAGCCAAAATCACTACGCCTAATAATTTCGATGCCTACACAATGCTTCTGGACTTAAACGGTAACCCTGGTCCAGTGATGGTTATTCCCGGAGTAAATGAAGATGAAGCCTATTCAGTAGTCTGGGATAACACTGGTATCGTCACTGCGGGTTGGACCAACAGTTTTGGTTTAGGTATACCCACCCACTCCAATATTTTTGTCTGGAAAGTAATCCCACCAGTTGCTTTCCAATGGGGCTGGGTCTATGGTTGGCAGGAGGATGACGAAAAGTCTCTGGATGACCAATCATTACTATTCACACAGGATGGTGGTTATGCGATTGCTGGTTGGACCAAGAGTTTTGGACCTGGTATCCCAAACCCTAATTTTCTCATTCTAAAACTGACACCGGCTGGTTTATTGCAATGGGCAAGAGTTCATCCGAGTATGCCGGGCGCACAATTTGATGAAGCCTACCCGATAATTCATACTTACTTCGGTGGTTATGGAATCGCGGGTTGGACAAATAGTTTCGGTGTGGGTATGGATGATTTTCACTTTTTGACTTTAGACCCATTGGGCAATCGTCCAGCTTGTGTTTTAGTAGCCGAACTGCCTTTCGATTCAATACCAGCAATTCCTTGGGAAATGGAATCTTATGATTTTCAACCCGAATTGGACAGTATACCAATCATTGATACGATTGTTGAAGAGACTGATATCTGCCCAGTGGTTGATATTAAGAGTATACCGAGTGGGATACGAATAAATAAAAATGCGATTCGGATTAAAGGAAATCGGATTGAATTTAGCCTCAAGAAGGAAAGTAAAATTAGTCTTCAAATTTTCGACATTGCTGGTTGCAATGTTAGAACTTTAGTGCGCGGTTATTTTAGTGCTGGCAATCATTATTTAACTTTACCATCTAACATTGAACCGGGGATTTATTTTATTTATTTCAAAATTGAAGGCGGAACAAGGCTAACAAACAAATTCATCAAGTTGTAATTAAAATAGGGCGGTCAAGTTGAGACCGCCCTAGACCCATTCGGGTCAAATCTTAACTCACTTCAATGGCAATTTCCTTTTCTTTCGCCTTTTCCGATTTTGGAATCGTTAGCTCGAGGATGCCGTCTTTGTAGGTCGCTTTGGCTTTGTCGGCAACAACCTCAGAAGGTAGTTCGAGGGTACGCTGGAATTTACCGTAGGAGCGTTCAATCCGATAGTAGGTCTTGCCTTTTTCCTCACTGGCATGTTTGCGTTCGCCACTTATCGAGAGAATATTATCGGTCAGTGTCACTTTAATATCTTCCTTCTTCATTCCCGGCAGTTCGGCTCGAACGATGACATTGTCTTTTGTCTCTTCAATGTCCACCAACGGCGCCCATAAGCCTTCCACCCTTTCTCGTGGATAACGACCAAGCATTGAATCGAAAAGTCTTTCCATTTCGGTCCGCAAAGTGGCGAATTCCCGAAATGGGTCCCATTTGGTTATATCTTTCGGCATAGTGATACCTCCTTTCTTTTTTAATTCTCATTAATATTAGACGCAAGATTTATTAGCCTGGATTCAAAATCCATTTTTAACGCTCTTGACACTAACAAATTTATTTTTAAAGTTGGTTAAATGATTGAGATTAAATCGTTAGGCCCACGTTTTAAGCGACTCAAACCAACGGAAATTGAAATCGTTGAAGGTAAATTTGCGCACACAATTTTTCAGACGATTTGCCAAATCGAACCGACCAAAACTACCTTAACTTTAAAATTAGCCAACAAGGTTATCGGAACCGTTCACGCTGAATACGAACCGAGTAAGCAAAAAACTATCCTTTTTGATACTTTCGTCCAAAATGATTTTCAACGGCAAGGTTTAGCATCGTTGATGGTTCACCTCTTATTTCGGGAACAACTCTTATACACGCCAACCAAGAATTTTGATATCCGAATGGTAATGAAGGCAACCAGTGAGAAAGAAGTGATTGAGAATGTTGGTATGGGTTTAATTGCTTTAAAACTTGGTTTTGTTCCGGCAATAGAGTGTTCCGAAGTTTTTACCAGTAAAAATATTTATAATATTGAAATTATTCCGAGCGATGGGGTCAATCCGTATGGTTATAAAATTAATTTAAAGTCATCACCTTGGACAATAGTTCTTGTATTATTAGACCCACTAACTAAAAAACCAGTGCCCGATTTAACCGCCTACGAACATTTTATTCAACCCAATGACTTAGTCGAGTTGGTTCAAACCAATCAAGCAATTTTGGGTAATGTTGACTATACCTTGCATCCCAATTGCCTTGACCAATTTGTATCTTACATTGCCGAGAATCAAGAAGAAGTTCAAAAATTTTTAAGAAAACTCAAAAGGTAAGAAAGTTCGCTTATCAATCTTGACAAACCTAAATTTTCTAATATCTTTAATTCAGCAATGCTGAATTTAACCAAGAATCAGGATATTAAAGGCAAAAGCCAAGAAATTAGTTGTTGGTTGTTAGATGTTAGTTATTAGTCCAAAAACCAACAACCAAAAACTAAAAACTTTCTGGATAGGAGCTTAATGGTTAGTTTGATAATCCTGTCAATTGATTAGGAGGCAAAATGAATGTTTTGGAATCAGGTGTCTCGGAACTTTTTGTAAAACCCGATATCTGGAATTTCCGGGATTGGGTGCATAAAAACAAACATCAGGCAATGACCGAGAAATTGATGACGGAACAGGAGGCAGTAGCGAAATTTGTTGCTGATGGTGATAGTTTAGGTACCGAACTTTATGGTACGGTTCGGGCACCGATGTCACTAACCCGCGAGATTATTCGCCAGGGCAAAAAACATTTAAAAGTGGCAGGTCAAGGAATTACCGAGATTGACTTTTTATTAGCTGCCGACTTGGTTGATACCTTAGACATTACTTATGTTGCCTGGGAAGTTTATGGCATATCTAATATTTTACGCCGCGCTGTCGAATCCGGACGGGTGAAAACTGCGGATTGGTCAAATGGGGCAATGGCTTGGCGATTCAAAGCTGCCGCGATGGGCGTTCCTTTTATCCCAGTATTATCAATGCTCGGTACCGACACTTTTCGCTATAGTGCTGCCAAAATCGTTGAGTGCCCATTTACCGGACAAAAGGTCTGTTTACTGCCTGCTCTCTTTCTTGATGTCGGATTGATTCATGTCCACCGCGCTGATAAATATGGTAACTGTCAGATTGAAGGAATTTCCGGATTCGCCCACGAACTGGCGCGCGCCAGTAAAAAGTTAATCGTCAGTGCTGAGGAGATTATTGATACCGAGGAGATTAGAAAATATCCCGAACATACGATAATCCCTTATTATCTGGTTGATGCGGTTGTCCATGCCCCATTTGGTTCCCATCCCGGCGAGATGTGCTACCGCTACTGGCGCGACGAAGAACACTTGAAGAATTTCTTAGAAGACTCCAAAGATCCGGCAAAAACTAAAGCCTATCTCGATAAATATATCTACGGAGTAAAAAATCACGAAGAGTATATTAAATTAATCGGAATGGATCGACTTAAGAAATTGCAAGCGATGATTGGAGGTAGATGATGGCCGAATATAACGAGACCGAACTTTTGATTTGTATTGCGGCACGCCAGATGGCAGACAATACCACTGCGTTTATCGGTACCGGAATTCCAATGTTGGCGGCCGCTTTAGCCAAGAAGATGCATGCACCTAATTTGGTGCCGGTATTTGAATTCGGCGGGATTGGAGCAAGTTTAGAAAAATTACCCTTAGGTGTTGGTGATTCTCGAACTTTTCATAAGGCAGTCGCAGCAACTGGAATCTGTGATATGATGGAGACCGCGGCTCGGGGCTTCATTGAATACGGATTTTTGGGTGGCGCCCAGATTGATATGTATGGCAATCTTAATACGACAATCATTGGTGAAAAGTATTGGCCACCGAAAGTTCGGTTACCAGGCTCAGGTGGGGCAAATGAAGTTGGTTCATTTTGCTGGAAAACGATTGTCATTATGCGCCAACACGACAAGAAACGATTTGTCAAAAAACTCGATTTCCTAACCACGCCCGGTTATCTTACTGGACCCGGCGCTCGGGAAAAAGCTGGTTTGCCACCCAATACCGGACCTTACCGAGTGGTGAGTAACCTCGGCTTGATGGGTTTTGAAGAGAAGACGAAGCGAATGATACTTTTGGCGACTAATCCCGGAATAACCGTCCAACAGGTCTTAGACAATACCGATTTTGCAATGTTGGTAGCGGATAAAGTGGTCGAAAATGAACCACCGAGTGAAGAAGAGTTGCGAATCTTACGAACTGAAGTTGACCCCGACCGACTATATATTTAGCTCAAGATGTTTAAACAGTTCAATAAGAAAGTAGGGAAATGCATTTAGATAAAAGATACGAAGCACTGCGTCAGGAAGTTCGCGAATTTGCGCTACGGGAATTGAAAGAATCAGCAAAAAAAATTGACCAGACCGGCGAATTTCCAATGCCTGTAATTAAAAAATTAGCAGAAGCGGGCTATCTGGGCATCCCTTATCCCAAAGAATACGGCGGCAGGGGATTGGATTATTTAAGTTATGCAATCGTTGCCGAAGAGATTTCCCGGGTCTGCGCTTCCACCGGCTTGACCGTCTGCGCTCATACTTCGTTAGGAACTTATCCAATCTTTCGGTTCGGCAATGACGAACAGAAGAAAAAATACCTTACCAAGTTAGCCAGTGGCGAAATGCTCGGCGCCTTTGGGCTCACTGAGCCTAATGCCGGCTCGGATGCCGGTGCCATTGAGACTACTGCTAAAAAAACCAATAACGGTTATATTCTGAATGGCACAAAACGATTTATCACATCGGCTGAATATGCCGGCACCGTCATTATTGCTGCTACCTTGGATAGAAGTTTAGGCACCAAAGGTATTACCACCTTTATCGTCGAAACGAATTTTTCAGGTTTTTCGATTGGCCAACGCGAACATAAGTTAGGACTCTTGGGCTCCAATACCGTCGAACTCATATTAGAAGACTGCTTTGTGCCAAGCGAGAACCTTTTGGGTGAAGAAGGGCAAGGGTTTAATATTATGATGGAGACCTTGGACGGTGGTCGAATTAGCATTGGTGCCCATGCCTTAGGGATTGCCCAAGGCGCATTAGATTGCGCTCGAGAATTTTTGCAAGCCAACCCAATTAAATCCCAGCAGGTATCCAAAATCATTGCTGACATTGCTACTCATATCTATGCAGCTCGGCTTATGGTCTATGATGCCGCAATGCTTAAAGACGCTAATATCCGGGCGGATAAAGAAT
The DNA here is from genome assembly GCA_039801565.1 of Caldifarciminota bacterium. GTDB lineage: Bacteria > Hydrothermota > Tepidihabitantia > Tepidihabitantales > JAOUPE01 > JBDRUX01. Next base: position 16,898 of record JBDRUX010000019.1, on the reverse strand, counting down.
GCGCAATGGCAAAACTTTATGCCTCAGAAGTTGGTACCTGGGCTTGTGGTGAGGTAATTAGACTTTTAGGAATGGTCGGTTTAACCAAAGAATACCCAGTGGAACGATTTTACCGCGACGCCAAACTTTCCGAAATCGGTGAGGGAACTTCGGAGATTATGCGACTAATCATTGGACGCGAAGTATTAAAAGAAAATGCCGAATGATTCGAATGACAGCGAATGACACGAATATTACTTATTCGATAAATTCGTTGTTATTCGATAAATTCGTATTTTAGAAAGGAGCAAGTATGAATTTTGATTTAACCGAAAACCAAAAGATGATTCAGGATATGGTTCGGCAGTTTGCCAAGACCGAATTGGAACCAAAAGCGGCAGAGATTGACAGAACTGGCGAATTCCCAATGGCAAGTATCAAAAAATTAGCTGAATTAGGATTGATGGGGATGGTGATTCCAGAAAAATATGGCGGGGCAGGATTCGATTTTGTCAGTTTGGCAATTGCGGTTGAGGAGATTTCACGGGCTTGCGGTTCAACTGGCGTGATTGTGGCGGTAAATAATTCATTGGCTGCCTATACCATCTACAATTTTGGTACCGAGGAACAACGAGAAAAATTTGTTCGACCGTTAGCAACGGGCCAGAAAATCGGTGCATTTGCCCTAACCGAACCGAATGTCGGGTCTGACCCAGCATCTTTAGAAACGACCGCCCGACCGGAAGGTGACTATTATATCGTTAATGGCACAAAACGATTTATTACTAACGGCGGCGTTGGTGATATCTTTTTAGTCTTTGCTACTACGGATAAGACAAAAGGGTATAAAGGAATTATTGCCTTAATTGTTGAAAAAGGAACTCCAGGTTTTACCTGTGGTAAACACGAGGATTTATTAGGATTGCGTGCTACTGCTAACTGCGAGTTAATATTTGAAGATTGCCGGGTACCAAAAGCAAACCTTTTAGGCCAAGAAGGCGAAGGATTCAAGATCGCCTTGAGTGCTTTGGATGTTAGTCGAATTGATATCGGTGCTCAAGCAGTTGGGATTGCCCAGGCGGCATTGGATAAGTCAATCCAATATGCCAAAGAACGCAGGCAGTTCGGACGGCCGATTGCGGAATTTGAAATGATTCAGGCAAAGTTGGCCGAGATGGCAATGAAGATTCAGGCTGCCAGGTTATTAACCTATTATGCGGCATATCAAAAAGACAAAGGTTTACCAAGATTCTCCTTAGAATCGTCAATGGCAAAACTCTTTGCCTCAACGATTGCGGTGGAAGTGACCAAAGAAGCGGTGCAAATCTTTGGTGGCTACGGTTATAGTAAAGATTATCCAGTGGAACGCTATTATCGCGATGCTAAGTGTATGGAGATTTACGAAGGGACTTCGGAAATCCAAAGGATAGTTATCGCTCGAAACCTCTTGGCTTAAGAATTTAACTTTCGGTTAAACGATTAAAAAATTTGAATTAACCTTTACAATTCCGGAATTAGAGTATTAGAAGCAGTTAGAAATTGTTGAATAAATAAATGAGCCGGTATATGGAATCACGAGGTCTTAAAATCACTGGTTAAAGATTTTAGGGTGCGATTTATCGCACAACGATTTAAACGATTGAATCCGCCCAGCTTGAACTAAATTTTTTATGCATCATAAAATCAGTGATTAGGATATAAGTTAATTATAAGGCAGTGTCAGTAGTTGCTCCCCAAGTGACCTATGGGGCTATCTGCCAGGTTGCTTCCGAGGTCGTTTTCCAGCCCGCTTTCTAACGTGCTTGCCCAGCGAGCTTCGAATCAATTCTCCATCCAACGTCGGAGCCAACCAACACGGCGGGTTAGGGGGTAGCCTACGGAGTTGCTTAGAGGCTATACCCCCTCCCCAAGCGAAAACTGGCATAACCGCTGGAAGACGAAGAAGATAGACGGAAAAAGCGGTCATTTTAAAAGTTGAATCAAATTCAACTTTTCTCGGAACAAAACCTGACTTATGAGACGAGTAACAACGAGAATTGAACAGAAATATTTTAGTCGAGGTCTCCAAAATTTAGGGCGGAATTTTACCAAGTCCTGGGGTATTCCGTTGTTAATTGTGTGTTTACCTCAAGGGCTATTTAGATAATATTTAAGCGTATTGTCCCGAATTGGACTAAAGGCAATTGAAACGAAGTAGAAGATTCTGTCTTCGGTCACTTTGATATTCTAAAATTTCAAGTAGGATTGAAGCTGGGTACCTAACGAAATAAAACGGGGCTCGGTTAACCGAGCCCCGTTCTCCTTGTTTTCACAGGGTTACTTCTCTAAGACCAATTTTCTTGTAACCCTAATGTCACCAGAGTTAAACCGCAGGATATAGACACCGGATGGTAGCGTCTTGGTATCAAGTAAGAGCACACCGTCTTTGGTTGGAGTCGAATTGGTGTAGGTCTTAACTACGGCACCGGTCACATCGTAGAGTTTGAAGTTAACCGGTCCTGCTACTGGTAAGGTGTAACGAATCGCGGTGAGATTAATTGCTGGGTTCGGAGCAATCGTCAGATTGAATTCGTTGATGTTCACTTTGCTGCCCATCGTGCCTTCGTTGGTTGGAGTTGGTAGCGCGATTACTGGTAGGTCAGTTGGTAAGCCGTGACGATAAAATTCGCCGGTATTGTTTCCTTTGGAAGCCCAGAAGAAGTTAGTAAACTTAATCAGCGCACCGCCACCTTTAACTCGTTTACCACCGCCAGTTGGAATATCCCAGAGTGAATCCATTTGGGTCCAATCTCTTGTACCACCCAATGGTCCGTATTTCCAGAATTCGTTGGTATTACCACCTTTTAAGAGGTAGATATAGTCGTTGTGATAGACCAGCCCAGCACCTTCACCAATTTTCTTCTTCTTGTTTTCCCGGTTGAGATAGGTCTTGTGGTCATAGCGGGTAAGCGAATCCCAACTTTCCGTATTGAGATTGTAGCGGTAGAAGTCACCGTATTGGCCTTTCATCACATAGACCCAATCGCCGCCATCATAGGCAAGGCAGGAACCCTTCTTGTAACCAGCTTTGCCACTCGGTCCGGTTGGTGGAGCAGTAAGGGCTGATGACCAGGTGTTATTGGTGAGGTCATAGAGATAGAACTCGGAAGTCTTTGAGCCCTTCATCACGAAGAGGTAAGGATTACCGCCTTTGGTTACCGCAACCATTCCTGAACCATCCTTTGGTAACTTGGCTCCAGCTGGAATTGGTGGCAATGTTTCCCAACCAGTCGGTGCGGTGACTTTATAGCGCCAGAAGCCAGGGGTATTGTTGCCACGCAGGACATAGATGTAGTCGCCGTAGGCTGCCATTGAGGCACCCTTCTTCGGTTTCTTGCCGTCTTTTGGTTTTGTGCCCAAAGGCATTGATTCGGTTGTCCAAGAGCCTTGACCAGTTAGTTCAATCGTGTAGATGTGGAAATCTTGGGTGTTGGAAGCTTTCAGGAAGTAGATTTTACCGGTGGCTTCACTACCTGCCATACAACTACCGGATTTTGGACTCTTACCGGAATTCTGAGTTGGAATCGATGCCATCGTCTGCCAGCCAGGTGTAACCGGTGATTGAATCGTAAATTCGAACACTGAAGAGTAAGCACCCCAAGTAACTGTACTATCAATTGCCGCTTTGACGCGCCAGTAGTAGTGAGCATAAGGTAAATTGGTGGTCGGCGTGTAAGTAGTCTCAATTAATCCAACTTCAATTAACGGTGCGGCAAAGGAATTTGTCGTATCAACCTCAAGTTTATAGACATTAGCCAAGTTTACACTGTGCCAGATGAAGTCAGGGGTCTGGTCAAAGATTATTGAGTTATGAGCCGGGGCGATTAGGGTCGGTCTAAGGCTGATAGTCGTGAATGACCAAATTTCCGATGGGGTAGTAGCATCCATCGGCACGGTATCATTAATTGCTACAACCTGCCAGTAGTAGGTCTTGTTAATCTCAAGACCAGAATAGTTATAGAAAGTATCGGTCTGGAATCCGCTCACTTTAGTAACCGGTGGAGTAACAACATCCAAATAGACATCATAGTGCGTAGCGCCTTCGGCCCGATTCCAAATCAATTGTCCGTCTAATGGTTGTTCGGTCGCATTATTGGCTGGGGCAATTAAGAGTGGTGCTTCTGGTGCTTCCAGGGCATATTCATCAGCACCGATATCCGGACGGGTTGGATGCCGAGTATCGCCATCAAAATCGGTCGTGATACCAGCAATCGACGTTCCCCGACGGTTCACAACATCGTAAGTGTGGTCAATATGCAAGTCGTTATAGTCAACAAAGCCTGGGTCGGCACTAATACTATTCAGGTCTAGGCCGGTTCCGGTCTGCCAGTTCGCCAAGGTCTGATAATTAGTTCCCACCCAATAACCAACATAGCCGTTATACTCAGGGGCATAGAGGTCATTGTAGTCGCTCTGCAGGTTAACCGGTGTTGACCCGATATAGTAGCAATAAGCGTTGCCGGCGGCTGGAACAACTTCGTTATAGAAGATATTATCCTTGACTACAAGGTTAACGCAATAAGAGGAGGTATAGAAACAGCAATGATAGGAACTGGTTGAAGTGGATGGGTCATCACCATACATATAGACCGAGTTATAAGCATAAACACCGCCAGTATCATTATAGACATAAATCGCTCGGCCATAGTTCGTCGAAGAACCGTAACCGCCGTCTAAGATGTTATAGAAGAAGTTATTGTAAATCTTGTTGTTAGAGGTCGCAGTTGGTGAACAATACAATGCCGCAATTATCCACCAGAAATTAACCTGGTGAGTTAGGTTAGCAATTGTGTTTCTTCGGAATTCGGTGTTCTTGGTGCCTGAAGCCAACCAACAACCATAATAGTCAATGCTAGCTTGAGCGTCAACATCATGGAAGTAGTTATCTTCAATCGTTGCTCCAATCACATTCTGCATATAGAATCCAAAATAGCGCCAGTCACTCACATCGTTGTTCTTAAATACGGTACCGGTATCAGGTTGCGCTAAAGAAACTCCCCATTGCCCAAAGGTTCGGGATTGCCAAGTTAAGTAGTTCGGCACACCACAACGAAGATTGCAGTTCTTTATCTGATTATAGTTAGCCGGAGCGCCAGTTGCGCCTAAAATCAGCACCGCATAGGAGAGTGCGGTAGTAGTATCATTGATAATCCATAGGTCACGGGTTGTGCCACCTTCGGTATTGGAGCCATCAATGATGACATTCCTTGCACCCTGTAGTCGGAAGATGGTAAATGCTGAACCGTGAATTGTGCAGGTGACCGCTGAATCTGGTTTAATCGTTAAGGTCTTGGGTAAATCGGTCGTGGCATCAATCTCACCTAAACCAGGGATGCACTGTTCCGGTTTGAGCGGCTCAAGTCGGGTATCCTTATCAAATGGTGCACACCAGGTCTTCTGGTCTCTGGGCTGACCACCATCATCCGTGGCACTAAAGACATCATTGCAGCCGGGAATCAGACCAATCGTGATTGGAAATACTTCATTGGCACTGGTGTAATTGGCTTGTAAGAGCAGGCGGCAATTAGCATCGATACCGACCGAAAGGATATTGATACCTTGGGTTATCGAAGTGAAATCAGCACCCGATGCACCAACTGTGAAGTCCAATGGGTCACGAACCGCATAGATATAACCCTGGGCTGGTGGGATTGAACCTGGTGGGGTAGTACCACCACCACCCGCTGGATTGGTTGAAACATTGGGTGGCACGACGCTATCCTGGGCTGCTATATAGTATTCAACCCAAGTGCCCAAAGACTGACCAGGGATAGTGAAACTCCAATCATTACCCGATACGCGCACCCCAACTACTGCGGTGTAAGAACCGACTAACGGCAAACTGGTGCCAGTTCGATACCATAACCTTGGTCTACGTGCTGGCAAGGTATCAACACCAGTCGCATCAGTAATCGTTGCGGTTATTGTCCGTGCTGAGGTGACATTAGAATGACGGAGTGGGGTATAAGTGATAACCGGACCAGCCAGGTCTAAAGGTGTAAAGTTACCTTCATCCGCACCGACATCCGGTGTTGAGGTATTTCGCGTCTGGTAGTCAAAATCAGTAGTGATGGGGATTGGTGAGGTAATCGGAATTGCACCGGATTCAACCATCGTCGGAATTGTTGGATTGATATGCAGATTGGTCGCACTTAAGAATGGCACATTTTCCGTGAATGAAGCACCATCCCTTGGTGCAACTCGGGTCTGATAAGCAGTAAATAAAGTATCAGCATTGGTGCCGTCATAATAAATCGCCCGATAAGTTGAAGGCGTTCCAGCATAGAAGCAGTTATTGTTTGAGCCCGAAGCATAAGTTGATAGGTCAGTAGAACTCCGATAATAGGCAACCGTATAACCACCAGTCGCGCCGGGGGTTGAAGTGTTCTTAAAGATGTTATTCTTCAACTCCACGACCGGTGAGGTTGAAGCATAGAGTGCCGCAGTGCCAAAGGTTGTGCCATAGGTGGAAGTGGCATTCAAAGAGACGCTATTGTAATATAGACCCCAAGACACACCACCACCAATATAAATACCAACCGCGGCCGTTAAACCGGTTGCTCTGGGTGCCTCCAGATTCGCAATCATATTGTTATAGACATTGCCTTGCGAAGCATAGCCCAAATACAGACCATCAACAAAATAGGTCGTAGAATCAGTCCGAAGGTTAGCAATATAGTTATTGTAAATATTAGCCGGTGCCCCATAGTATTGATACATTCCGTAAACACTGCCTAAAGACCGCACACTGTCAATGACATTGTTGTAGATATTGATCGCGCCAGCATTAGGTCCATAGACATAAGTCGCATAAATTGTTCCCGCGCCATTATAACTAGTTGCAGCCAGATTACGGACTTGGTTGTTATAGAAATTTGCGTTTGTCCCATAATAATTGTAAAAATATAAGCCGTAAAGCGTGCCGTAGCCCTTCTGGATATTTTTTACGAGGTTATTATAGCAATTAGGTTGGGTAGCATTAGCGAAGGAGGCATATAGCCCATAGGTGGTTCCTGAACCAGCAAAGATATTGGTTATTTGGTTGTTGTAAAATTCGCCTTGAGTCGCATAGTAATTGTAGGCATACATAACATATATCGTGCCGGTATTGAGCAGGTTCAAATTACCGCAACTATCAATCACATTATTGGCAATCACAACTTGTTTGTAACTATAATAAGGATAAGTGAGATACATAGTGCCACTTGTTGCTGAAGCCGAGCGCAGGACTTTACGAACCGTGTTCCAGCGGAAATACTTGATGGAATCATAAGGCGAATATATGCCATAGAAAGTGCCAGTACCAGCCAGAGAAATATCCCGAACCGTATTACTATCAACATAGACAGTACGGGCATAGTAGGGATAGTTGTAGATGCCGTAGATAGTAGCCGTGGTAGCGGTTGGGTAATCGAAGTCGTGGATTAGGTTACCAACAACTCTCACCGTATTTTGCACCACGCCTGAAGTGTTGGCATAACCACCGTAGTTGTAGATACCGTACATAACATTAGTTGTTCCTGATGACTGAAGCCGAATATCATTATAGCAAATATCAACATTGGCATTATAACAATAAGTCACATAGATACCATAAATTGCTCCAGTCGTGCTACTACCGTTTATGATGTTATTGTTGATTTTGAGATTATTCGCATAGCCGGCATAAATTCCGTAAACGACATTAGCGCCACCACCAAGGTTCGTAATCAGATTAGGACCCGCCACACCAATCTCGATATTCAGGTCATAAAAGGCAAAGGCATTGGTCACCACATCAGCATAACCGTTTTGCTTGATGCCGTGATAGCAACTGTCAATGATATTGTTGTAAATGAAGATATTTTCCATTCGACCAGTAGTTGCCGTAACCGTTGGCACTGCTCCTGCATTATCCAGCAGTGCAATATAGATACCGCTGCCATATTGGGTCGTTTGCTTTAGGGTGATTCTCGAATTTCGGATTGTAACGTTCTGGCAGGCATCGGTGCCACTCACTCGAACCAGGAAATAACCGATGTCAAAACATGGTCCGTTGCCAACAAATGCTGGGTTATCATGCACATCAATTCCATCAAAGGTAATGTAGTCGCCACCAACAATCTTAATGATGGCATCACCGTTTGAAGTACTGCCGGTGACCGCTGTAACCGTCAGGGTGCCTGGAACGCCCGGGATGACTACTGGATTTGCGCCAACCCCGGTTTTCTGGAAGACGATTGGGTTAGAAGAAGTCCCAGTAGCGGTAAGCGTTAATAAGCCCGCTTCAGTAAAGACCTGATTGGCTGGAACATTGAATGTCACACCGCCCGAACCGACTCCAACCGTATTCAAGGAATCAATCGCTTTTTTGAATGAAGGGAAGGTGTCGTTACTCGGACCTACTCCAACCACAATGTATTTGGTGCCACTCAGCTGAGCAAAGGCGGTCCCGCTGAGAAGAAGCGTAATTAAGAGTCCAAGGGCTATTTTTATTAACCCTTTTGGCATTTTAACCTCCTTTGGTTTATCCGCCATCAGCGGATTTATTAATGCCATTTTGGGTTACAAATTCAGTTATTAGTTTTTTAGTTGTTGGTTAACTTCTTTCCCCAACAACTAACAACCAATCCCTAATAACTGTTATGTTGTAACCCAATTTTGAGGTGGATAAATCTTTACCTTAAGGATTTCAAGCTCCACCCCGATGCTGAAATCCTCTGGTATTGAAATTAATCTGGGCAACCTTCCTAAATTCGTTCAGTTGATTGTGATAAATGACGAGTTTCTTAATAACCATGGTTGTTAATCATCAATTATCACTAATCCCTGAACATTCTGCCCAGTCCTTTTAGTGATTTAAATTATACAAAAAAATCAAAATTTGTCAAGTAAAAAAATGAATCGGCTTATATCTATAACCATTTGATTTATAAATATTTGTTTTATTGGATTCGTTATTATTTGTTAATATATTTAAAGGGTAAAATGGAAAGTAGGCTATCGGAAGATTACAAATCGGTGATTAGTAAGCCGAAGTCTTATCCTTTCTTTGTAGCGACAGGGTTTATATCCCTGACAAATTCGTTTTTGATTTGTGAAGAAAATCAAAATAGCGACTTGCAAAATTCATCGTTAAGTTTATAATAATAAAAATAATTTTATAAAAATAATTTTGTGCTATGAAGAATTTAGTTTTTATAATGGTCGCAATTGGTTATTCTACCAGTTGGGCAGTTTTTGGACCAAATGTTCGGGTAGACCACCAGAATCTGCCAAACCATATTGTATGTCATTCGGCAATTACGATTGGTCCGCTTGATTCGCTGTTGCCACCGATTTATGTGGTATTTCAAGATGACTCGCTTGATGGATTTGTTACGGTTCGCAGCGATATCTATTTTCAAAAGTCAACTGACGGTGGCACAACTTTTCTCCCGCAGGATATTTTAATAAAACGGGGAGAGACATTTGCTTGTTATCCGGATATTATTACTGACCGGGAAGGAAACATTTATATCGTTTATACCGAACGAATTACCGGACCGAGTTTGGGTCATATCTACTGTACCCGTTCGACTGACCAGGGTACGACCTGGTCAACGCCGACGCGAATTGATGATTGCCTATCAGCGGTGATGGTGGGTTGGGCAAAAATTGCTGTAGATACCGGTGGTAGTTTGTTTGTTGCCTGGAACGATGGTCGAACACCTTATCTGCATATTTGGTCATCAGTATCAAGTAACGGTGGTAGAACTTGGCGAACCAATGTTCGAGTTTCAGACGACACTATTTCCAGCGACCGCTATCAACCGGATGTCGCAGTTTGTCCGCGCACCAATTCTTATTTGGTCGTTTTTAGTAGCCCTTGTTATGTACAACCCAACCTTATTACCAACAATTCGGTTTTCACCAAATCTATTGACGGCGGCATAACTTTTTTGCCAACGGTGGTGCTGGACACTTTCACTAACTATTGTGGACAACCTCATATTGTTGCCGGGGAAGATTTTTATGTTGCCAGTTATTCTGGTTATAATGGTGGTCAGCAAATTCATTCCCAGGCTCGCACCTCAACTGACTTCGGAACAAATTGGACCCCACCGGTGCCACTAACCAATCTGGATACCTTCTATTCTTCGTATTATAATGGGGCCAAGTTAGCAATTGACCCAAACGGTTATGTCCATACTGCACTTATGGTTTGTGATATAGTGTCTTGGAACTATGAAATCTACTATGCCTTTTCTTCGGATTGCGGTCTTACTTGGTCCGAACGCGAAATTGTCAATGAAGCAGTTGCGGCTGAACAATTTGACCCAGACCTTGCCGTTGATTTATTAGGTTTCGCCTATATTGTGTTTGAGGACCGTCGTAACCACCGCAGTGAAATATGGTTTGCCACGAATCGGCCCTTAGCCTTATTAGAACAAAAAGCAAAAGTTTCAAATTCAGCACTAATTGCTATACCCACTGTCTTTCGGGATAAAACTTCAATCCGATTGTTAACCGAACCTGAATATCGAGAAAGGCCGATCCGAGAAACCAAAAATCCAATAACTAATTTGAACATTTACAATTCAACTGGTAAATTGATTCGAAAATTAACCAGCCAGTCTGGTGAAAATGCCCCTTACTCGACTAAAATTTTGGATTGCCAATCATTTGTTTGGAATGGCTGTGATGATTACGGGTTTCGTTGTTCACCAGGGGTATATTTAATAAAAGCGGCAAAATCGAACCAGGTTATCGCATCAAGCAAAGTTGTATTATTACCTTAAATCAGTTCGTTTTTTGATATATTACTTATAATTCATAATAAATTTAGGTAGCGTAAAGAGTTAATTGGGTATTGAATAAGCTGTGAATTTTACCCGGATAAGGGGCTAAATGATGATATGACGCACTCGAAACCTGATATTTCATATTCGGCAAAGATTAAATTGTCTCTCGGCCTGTCCGATTGAATTTGTTCTTATGCCAAAAGCCTTCATCCGGATTCAACTTCGCCAAACCAACGCTACTCCTTTACTTTTCGAATAATGGCTATAAAGATGGAGCGAAGCGCAATCTTTTCTTCTTCTGATTCTTTAAGAATAAGAGAATTGACTTCGTCAATTCAGTCTCGGCTTGACAAAAGCAATTCCTTAGGTTTAATAGTAGGATGCGCATATTAAGTCTTGGCAACGAAACTGACCTGCTTACGGAATTGGCGCGGGTTGGTGTTGACAAAGCCGCTTGGGACATTTTCTTTGCCAAATCTAATACTTTTGTGATTAAAATCGAAAACCTTTCTTGTGGATTGGCTAACATCTTAAAGCAGACCGCACTGGCTTTAGGTGCGGATTGCGCTTTACACCGGAATGTAATTACTGGTCGAAAAAAAATTTCTGACGGATTACTATTCGCTAATCCCCGCCAATTGGAACGAATTGCCGAAAGGTTAGCCTATCAACCGTTGGGCGCTTCGCAGTTAGGGGCGGAACTTCTCAAGTTATTAGCGAACCATTGTGCCAACGGTCAGAAGATTAAAATTGGCAATAAAAATTTCGAGTTAAGAAAACGGACTTACATTGTTGGTATTTTAAACATCACCCCAGATTCTTTTTCCGATGGTGGGAAATATTTCACTACCCAAACCGCAATCGACCGGGCTTTGGCAATCGAAGCCGAGGGCGCCGATTTGATTGATATCGGTGCTGAGTCAACGCGGCCGGGGGCTAAACCAATAACCCCAAAAGAAGAATTACGCCGACTTCTGCCAGTTTTAAAAGTACTCCAGCGTCGACTTTCGATTCCAATCTCAGTTGACACTTACAAATCCGAAGTTGCCGAAACTGTTTTACAAGAAGGCGCCGCGCTTATCAATGACATCTCCGGACTTTCCTTTGACAAACGGATGGCCGAAGTTATTGCTAAATTTAATGTCCCGTGTATAATAATGCATATTAAAGGAACACCAAAAACTATGCAAAAAAATCCTCATTATCAAGATACGATGGCAGAAATTTACAATTATTTGAAAAATGCCCTGATAAAAGCAAAAGCGGCAGGTATTGATTTGGCTAAAACCATCGTTGACCCAGGAATTGGTTTTGGTAAACGACTGGAAGATAATTATACAATTTTGAGGAGACTTAACGAATTGAAAGGGCTAGGCCGACCAATTTTAGTTGGTCCTTCGCGCAAGTCATTTATCGGTTTGACACTAAATTTACCGGTTGAGGAAAGATTAGAAGGGACGATCGCAGCCTGTATAATAGCGATAATGCAAGGTGCTAATTTCTTACGAGTCCACGATGTATGCGCGGTCAAACGCGCCGCTTTAGTTTGTGATGCCATTAGAAACCAATGCTGAGTATCTTTAAGCCATCATTTCGCGATATAATAGATATTATAATTGTTGCTGCCATCATCTTCTATTTTTTAAAATTCTTGAAAGGGACAAGAGCGCTCCGAATGCTCTTTGCCCTCTTTTTTATCTTTCTGCTTTATTTTATGGCGCGTTGGCTCAATCTCAAAACTTTAACTTTAATTGTTGACTCATTAAAGGCGGTTTGGGTGGTAGCGTTTGTCATACTTTTTCAACCGGAGATTCGCAATGCCCTTTCGCGTTTTGGTCGGGCAAGGCCCTTACGATTTTTACTTAAACCCGGTAACGAGGCCGCAGTGATTGACGAAGTGGTTGAAGCGACTGCGCTATTAAAGGAACGGAAGTTGGGCGGGTTAATTGTTTTAGAGCGTCAAATGGGTTTACGGGAGTTCATTGAAACTGGTACAAGAATTGAGGCTTTGGTTTCAGCACCGCTTTTGGTCTCAATTTTTACGCCGCCCTCACCTTTACACGATGGCGCCTGTATTATCACTGGCGACCATATTGTTAGCGCTGGTTGCACTCTGCCTTTGAGTGAGACCAGTTATGTTGATGGCTTTTTGGGGATGCGACATCGGGCTGGATTGGGAATCACTACTGTCACCGATGCTGTAGCAATAATCGTCTCGGAGACAACCGGCAAAATTTCGTTTGCGAATCGGGGTAAACTTGCGATTGATTTGACTCCGTCCCAAGTCAAATTCAATCTGACCCAAGCCATAATCAAAGGGGAGTGAGTGATAATGATAAAGATTAATGAGTTCAAAGGTTCAAAGAGTTCAAAGGAGGTAAAATGTCGGAACGGATATTAAAATTTGTTATCGCCTTAATAATTTTCAGCGTAGTATTAGCGGTCTATCTCTATTCGGCAGCTCCCACCGCATCATTTTGGGATTGTGCCGAATTAATTGCGGTCTCTTATATCTTAGGTATTCCCCATCCCCCCGGAACACCACTTTTTGTTATGATTGGCCGAATCTTCTCAGTTATACCTTTTGCTCGGGAGCCGGCGTTTCGGGTTGTCTTCTTTACCGCCCTTTGCGGGGCAATATCGGCTGCCCTAGTTTATTTACTGGTATTAAAACTGCTCGCAATGTTTAAGAATAAAGGGGTGCGACAAAGGTTCCCTTTCCTGGCTCATATCGCAGGCGTCGCCGCGGCTTTTGCCATTGCCTTTGCTTATTCCTTCTGGGACAATTCGGTCGAAGCCGAGGTCTATACTCCCTGCGTGGCAGTTGCCCTGGCGGTTATGTATATGGGTTTACTCTGGCGCAACGAAGTCGAAAAAGGTTTTAGTGATAACCGAATGGTTTTAGCTGCGATTTATATTCTTTTCCTTTCAACCGGAATTCATTTTACCCCAGTGATGGTCTTGTTCGCCTTGCTTTTCTTTGGTTTAGTTGTTGACCGCAAGGCAATTTTAGAATTACGGCTGATTGAGTTGATTATTTTATATTTAATCATTGCTGCCATTTCTGGTTTGGGACTGGTTGACTATATGGTCCTTTTCTTAGCATCGCCAACCGTAGCGATAATTAAACTCTTAGAATCGAAGTTCATCTTCTTCTTAATCTTTGTAATAATCTATCTCGGTTATCTCTATTATCTGTATAGTAAAAAACAATTGGACGCAAAATATATCGGTTTAGGAATTCTTTTGATTGGCATTGCTTCCACGGTTCAATTTTACTTAATGGTGCGGGCAAGGCTGGAACCGATGATTAACGAAGTCAATCCCGCCAAATGGAATGATTTTGTTAGTGTCCTAAAACGCGAACAGTATGACCCAATGAAGTTATTCCCAAGAAAGACGATGTTTTTAACCGAAGAGGACTATCGTAACTATCCTAATAGTTATCCGGCATTTAGTTTAATTCAAGGCTATTTTGAACAAATTAAATTCTATGTCCGTTATTTCCTTTGGCAGTGGGCGGGTGAACAGAATCTCGATATCTTTTATCGGGTTCGGTTACCAGCACTTTCAGGCATTATTCCGCCGATTCTCGGTTTCTGGGGGATGTGGCACCAATATAAAAATGACCGCAAGTCTTTTGTTCTGACCGGGCTTTGTTTTTTGATTGCGTCCCTTGGTCTCATTACTTATCTTAATTTAAAATATTCTCCTTCTGACCCACGTCCGATGCTTAAATTCCGGGAAGTCCGGGAGCGGGATTATTTCTTTGCTTTCTCTTTTGTCTTTTTTTCAATTTTTGTTGGCATAGGAGTTGATGCCTTTCTCAATTGGCTTTTACCCAGATTGAAATTCCGAAAACTTGCTGCGGTTTTGGTTTCAGGGGCTATGGTGCTGTTAATGATATTACCATTATTTTTTAATTACCGTAATGTTACCCGCCGGTATAATTGGATACCCGCCGAATACGGTTACAATATGTTAATTTCCTGCGAAGGTGAGAAAGCGGTTTTATTCACCAATGGCGACAATGATACATTTCCATTATGGTTTATGCAGGCAGTGCCTTCGCGGATTTCCGATTATAAAACGGGTTTTGGTAATAATGTGGCGGTGGCAAATCTTTCACTTCTGAATACTACTTGGTATTGCAAACAACTGAAGCGTTGGGGTGCACCGATATCATTTTCTGAAGCCGAGATTGACCGCCTGCCTCAGGCTTTTGCCGGGAAAAGAGGACGGACCTTCTTATTAAAAGATATTATGATTCGGGATATTGTCGCAACCGCGGGTGGTGTAAAATTGAAATGGCCTGATGACTACGCCTCAACTGCCCAAGAGTTTATGGCAAAGGTCTTTGCTAACTACCAACCGAAAAGTAATGTCTATTTTGCGACCACGGTATCCCGAGATAATTTGGTTGATGTTGAGCCTTATCTTAGACTGCAAGGACTGGTCAATCTGGTAGTGCCGGATTCCGGAACCAATCAAGTTGATGTGGAAAAGACCGAATACTTGGTCGAAAAGGTTTACAAAATGGAAAGTATGCTTGACCCCAGGGTAATGAAAGACGAAAATACCCGGGGGTTATTTATCAACTATGCCGCCACCGCTATTGCTTTAGCGCAAGAATATCAGAAACGGGGTGAATTAGCCAAGGCTTCGGCAACAATTAAAAAAGCCTTAGAATTTGATATTGAACCGGTGCGGAAAGCGGCTTTATTCTTTCACGCCAGTATTTATGACTTGATGTCGGGTAATTATCAAGAAGCATTGGCTTATCTTGATTCAATTGAAAAATCCGGTGTGCGCGATGTCGAAATTTCTCTGCGACGAGGTTGGGCATACCAACAGTTGGGCGAATACGAAAAAGCGGAAAGAGCATTTCGAGAAGCCCAGATGGTTGCGCCGAACCGTCCGGAGCCGGTGCGAAGTTTATACAGTCTCTATCTTGACCGAATGCACGACACCGCAAAAGCAAAAGGAGTTCTTGCCGATTGGTTGCGACGCAATCCCGGTGATTCAATGGCGCGAAAGATGTTAGAAGATTTGGAATAAACCTTTGCCCTCAAACGCCTTGAACTTTTTGAATCTTGATATTTGATACTAAGACAACAACAAAAAGATAGAGCAATACCCTCTAAAGCTAAGGTGATCAGAGTTTAATAAAATGCATGAATTAACGATAACTGAAAGTATCTTGAATCAGTCTTTAATTATTGCCAAAAAGCACCGGGCGAAAACAATAAAGAAGATTAATTTGTTAGTGGGCGAAGCAACCAGTATTGTACCGGATTGTGTTCAATTCTATTTTGACACCTTGAAAAAAAAGACCATCGCCCAAGATGCAATTTTAGTAATCAAACGAATACCTTTGGTTCTGCGTTGTCCAAAGTGTCAGAATCAATTTAAAGATTTAGAGTTGAACTGTAAGTGTGGGGAAGGGGTAGAAATTGTATCGGGTCAGGAACTGATGATTGAGTCCTTAGAAATTGAATAGTAAAACCTTAAACTTTTCGATTTAGGTTTTCGAAAGAAACCTCCAGCGGTAGGACTCGAACCTACAATCCGCCTTAGGCGGATTAACAGTCAATCCAGTTGAAAATTCTTTTTCTAAATAAATTCAATTTTTGACTTAACTTTCACAAAATTTATTAGAAATCTCCAGCGGTAGGACTCGAACCTACAACCCTCCGGTTAACAGCCGGATGCTCCACCATTGAGCTACGCTGGAATAATATTATTTTATAAAAAATTTTTCTTGAGTCAAGCGAATGGACTTTAAGCCCTAAAATGCTCTTGAAATTATTGGGAAGTATTCCTCAATGAACTTTCACCTTGTGGGGATGAGAAAGCATCCATAGGAACTCTAAACTGAACTGGACTAAATTTTTGGTAACCCAGTTCTATTAGGTTAGACTCCCCAGTTAATTCGGTCTAATTTTTAAGTCAAAAGCAGTTGGTCATTAATAAATATTCAACCAAGTTTTGTGCCAGAAAAGTTGAAATAGGTCAAGTAACAAATTGTCTGCAATTTCATACTCCAATAGTTGATTTTTCGGTATCGGAAATACCGTTTTTTCGATCCCATTCTTCTAATTCTTTCATGTCCAGATA
>JBDRUX010000018.1:0-30609 GCA_039801565.1 Caldifarciminota bacterium | reverse complement strand
GAATCCAGCCTTAGGGGTAATTCTTCTTTATCTTCGAGCTTGTGGTGCTTCCTGGGTCGAATTTTTCAAAGAATTAGATGCACTTGATTTTAAGCAACGACACGAAAAGATGATGGTACAATTGCTAACACCGCCCGAATCGGGTCTCACAACTCGAGAAGGGTCAATTCGACCAACAAAAAGAAAGATTGAACGGGATGCGATGCGTTACGAAGTTGGCATCGAAAGAGAAAGAAGAGATTGATTTTACAAGGCTAAAGAAACAGATTAAAGATAAGGTATCGGTCTTATTAACTAAAAATCAAATTGCCGATAACGAAATTAATTCCTACGAGAAATTTGCCTTGGAGTATTTTGATTTTTTAGCCGAACTGAATAAGCCAGGTATGAAAATGGTTACCGGGAAATATCAAAAAGCCGGCTTACAATTTCAGTTGCTTTTTAAGATTAAGAAAATAATCAATTCAGTATTGCGGGGTGAGATTAAAAGATTAGAATCTAAAAAACCATTGCCAACTGAAAAACAAGAAAGAATGGCAATTGGCTTTACCAAGTATCGAATCGCAATTGAAAAGCTTGAAGCCGAAGCCCATAAGTTACTTTGTGAATTGGGAGTTCCACCACCTTGGTTTGCGTCTTATAAGGCTTTTGTCCGGCAATCGCTTAAGGTGTTGAAGAAACATTATGGTAAAAACCAGGACTTGCTTAATAAAAATCTTTCGGAGATTGTTGAACAATGGAAGAAAGAAGGTTTAAAGGAAGAAGTCTTATTAAAGTTAAAAGAGAAAATAATTGCGGTCTTTGCGATAATGCGACTAAGGGGCGAAGTTTGACCTGTTGGGGAAACAGATAAGAGAAACCACGAGAGCAACGCGAAGCGTCCATTGAGCGAAGCGAAATGAACAAAAGAACGAAGAATATAAACCACAGATGAACACAGATAAACACAGAAAAAAGAAGAACAAAAAGGAAAGAACCTCACTGCGTGTGTTTCTGTGAACTTGTGTGGTTTCGTTTTATTCCTTGATTTAAAATGAAAACAGAGGAAAGATTCTCTTATGATTGGTTTGCTTAAGGGAAAATAAAAGAAATTTCTTAGATTTTCAGTCTTTCGGAATAAGCCCCGATGATTGGAATCCGCCAAGACTTGCCCGAACTGGCATTAATGATACCCATAATAATTAAGACTAAATAACCAATTGAGGCAATCGAGCCAATCACATTACGAATTAGCCAGGCAATCCCTTTGAATAAGAATCCAATGATGAAGATATGGCCAAGAATACCAGAAAAGATAAGATTTAAAAACCAGAGTGCAATCCACAGAATAATAAAGGCGCAAAAAAGGACTAAACTCTGTTTACCGTGAAACTGAGCAAAATCATCATCACGATTGGCAAAAATCGGAATGAAGAATAGGAAAGGGAGATAACCAATCGCAGCCGATACTCGATTGGCTGGCAAATTTTCTTTTAATTCCAATTTCTCTTCAGGCATAAGGAATTATACCGTTTAGTTGCAATTTGTCAAGAAAGAGGTTTTTTCGAATTATTGAATCCTTTTCGCGATGACCGTCTTCTTATAAATCCTTTGGATTCGGTCATCTTTGTCAGTATACTCTAAAAGGTAAAGGTAGGTGCCAGGCGCCAATTTTTTACCAGCATCATTGTCGCCATTCCATTGAATCATATGAACTCCTTCTCGATATTTTTGATTGTTAATCACAGTCTTCACCTTTTCACCCAGTCGGTTATAGACCGTTAAAACGACATTGCCTTCGGTCGGGAGACTAAAGATAAAAATCGTCTTATCCCAAAATGGATTTTCGTAATTGTGGATGTCGAGATTGGGAATTGTTCTTAATCTCAAGAAGGCGCTATCTTTGATATTATTATATTGCGATTGAATCTGCCCTTGCACGGAAAGCAGGATATTATAGAAGGAATCAGGAATTCCAATCAGGCTAATTCGACCGGGTGCTTTAACCTTTACCACAAACCATTTTTGTTCACCGGGTCGGACAATTCCTAAATCCGGTAGTCCATCGTTATCCGAATCGGTTAATAATCTTTCGCCATTCTCGTCAAAGAATTCAACAATCCAATCGGGTTGACGATTGCCAATATTCAAATTTATCACTTCGTTAATATTACCAGCAGTTTTTGCCCAAAACTGGTAAGACTTTGTCTCACCAGCAAAGATCCGGTCATCCTGGTCCCATTCGACATCAAGACTGGTGATTACCCCCAATACAGTAGTTAGCGCATAAGCACTGTCGTAAACGAGAGGGTCAGCCCAGGATTCAGCAAAGACCGTTGTGGTATCCTTTTCACCAACTTGGGCAGTAGAGTCTGGTGTTATGCGCAATCTTATTCTTGCCTCACCACCAAAAGCTGGCATCGGTCCGATATCTGGCTTGCCGTTAAGATTCCGGTCAGGCAAATTCATCCCATAACGGTCAAGCAAAGCAAACTGCCAATAAGGTTTGGTATGAATCATACTCAAATCGAAGACATCGTTAACATTGCCCAAATTCTTAATAATAAGTTCATATTCGATTGACTGATTTGGTTCAACTTGATTTTCCGAATTAGGTTCAATCAAGACACTATAGACTGGAATGATTCGGGTTAAAAGTGTCGCATTGTCAGAAACCGAACTGTCGGCTGCGGAACGAGCAATGATTGTTACTGTGTCAATAGTATTACCCAACTCGTTAAGCGGTGAAGTTATTCTTACGATGAATCCTTGACTTTGATTGGGCGCAAGTCCCCCAACATCCGGAATACCATTATTATTCAAATCTGGTAATGGATTCGTCCCAGTAATGTCAAGCAAGTCAATCCGCCAATTACCTAAGACACCAACTGATAGTATATCAATCGTATCTAAGGCATTGCCTAAATTGGTAGCATAAAGAATATAATTGATACTGGTTCCGGAATAGATGGAAGCTGAACTGTCAGGACCAACTGCCACACTGCGGCGCCAAACCGCAACACTGTCAATCTTTTGGTCATTTGAATTATCAACATCGGCTAAAAGATTGGTTGAACAACTCACTACATATCTACCAATCCGTGCCTGCCACTCAGCAAAGTCTATCGTTTTTGTTGAATCCGGTTCCAGGTTAATAAAGATTGTATCGGTATAGACTTGTCCAATCTTAAAAATGACAGCAAAACTTTCTAAGTTTGTTCCATAATTTTTGACAATGGCTCTTGGTATCACTCTGCCTTCACCAATATTGCCGATTGGACTTAGGATGGCAACTGTACCAACATCTTTTACCCGCACTAATACCGAAGTGAATTGAACATCATTAGTTGGATTCTGGTCGCCAGCTAAGGCGGTGCTGCATTTTACCGGTGCCTCTCCCCTATTCAGTGCCTGCCAGATTCGAAAACTTATCGTATCAATCGCGCCTGGTTCAAGCATAATATAATTTGTGTCAACATATTGATTGCCGATCGTAAAGACTACGGGAATTTCAGCCGAATTCGCACCGTAATTGCTGATAATTGCCTTTGGGATAACTGCCGTGCCTGAATCCACAATACCAGTTGGCGCAATAATAGTCACCACACCTGCATCAATTCGCAAGCGAACCAAAACCGAATCGGTTAAGGTATCATTGGTCGGATTTTGGTCGCCAACTAATCCGGTCGTGCATTTAACAATTTGATAACCAACCGGTGCTGCAGTCCAAGTCGGAAAGGAGATTGTATCAGTCTCGTTGGGATTAAGAATTATACTTCCTTCTTCTGAGTAATTATTACCAATCCGTAGTTGCACTGGAATATTAGCGGTTCGAGTGCTGTAATTGGTGATTAGTGCCTTAGGGATAATTACCGCACCAGAATCAACGACTCCTCTGGGTGCGATAATTTCTCTCACCCCGGCATCAATTCTAATTCTCACCGTCACTGAATCAATAACCAAATCATTAGCCGGGTTCTCATCACCCAAAAGTGCCGTGCTACATTTAACCGTCCAGGTTCCAAGTCGTTGAGCGAACCAGTTTGGGAAATGAACTGTATCGGTAATACCAGCGCCAAGCAATTTAGTTCGAATTTCGGAATAATCAGAACCGATTTTAAAAATAACCGGAATAGTTTTGGCACTGGTGCTATAATTAGCAATCTGAGCAATTGGGGTTATTACTGCTCCTGAATCAACATAACCGGTTGGGGCTAAGATAGCAATTGCTGCCGCATCGGTGTATTCGGGACGCGTGACCGTTACTGAATCAATCTTGCGGTCGTTGCCCGGATTTACATCGCCAACCAATTCGGTACTGCATTTTACTAAATGCGTGCCATAATGTATTGCGGTCCACGCTGGGAAACCAACTGTATCTGTACCTAATGGGTTTAATGTTTTGTTGCGTCGTTGTGAGTAATCATTGCCAATTGTGAAAAGAACCGGAAAGGTTAAGATACTATAACTATGATTTCGGACCCGGGCAACTGGAATGATAACCGCACCAGAATCAACGATTCCAGTTGGAGCAAGGATTTGTGTTACCTCAACATCGTAGGCTGGAGCAACAACCGTAACCGAATCAATTCGAAAATCGTTAGCTGGGTTAATATCGCCGACCAATCCGGTTGTGCATTTTACTAAATAAGTCCCAACCGGTTCGGCTAACCAAGGTTGAAAGCCGACGGTATCCGATTGATTTACTGCTAACTGTTTGGATCGGGTTCTTGAATAATTGGAACCGATTCGGAAAGTGACTGGAAAATTTACTGCCCTACCGCTATAATTCCGAACCACCGCCACTGGTGTTATCACACTTCCTGAATCAACCGTGCCAATCGGTGCCCAGATATCAGTTACGGCAACATCTAATAAAGAGCCTTGAACCCGAACCGAATCAATTCGAAAATCATTTTGAGGATTATGGTCACCAACCAAAGCGGTACTGCATTTAACTTGATGAGTGCCGATTGGCGATGCAATCCAGGTTGAAAACATAACGGTGTCGGATTGACCAATATTGAGATATTTATACCTTGTAGCTAAATAGTTCGTGCCGATTTTAAAGATTACTGGGAAATTGGCGGGTCGGTTACCAAAATTTTGTACCACCGCGGTTGGCGTGATAATCGCTCCGGAATCAACAACACCAACCGGCGCGGTAATCTGAGTTACGCCAACATCGTAAGCAATTACCGGATTGACTGTAATCGTTATCTTTTCTAAGTGTGGTAGATAACAAGGTCGCCAATATTCCAAAGTTGCTCGGTATTGTAAATAACGATAACCTGTAACCTGTGCCGGTAAAAAATCACCATTGGTCGCAAAATAAAAGTTTGTCCAAGTTGAATCCGGAATAGGCGTATCACCGGCTCTTAACGCAATATGGACTTCAGTCTCAGGTGGTTCGTAAGCAACCCAAGAAATTACACCCGAACCAATCAAAGAATCCGGACCAACACTAAAGACTGATGAGTAATAGTAAGCCGAAAAGGTTCGGTCATAAATATTACCCGGCTCGCGCCAGACACCATGATGGTCATAACTAACCGGTAAACCAGTTCGCTCGGTATAGTTCGGTCCCCAAAGGATATAACTGGAATCTAAGAGCATATTGTTAATAAATATATCCAGGTTACCATCAAAATTGAAATCCGCAACAAACCCACCTGAAGCATTATAATTCCAATTGCCTAATTCATAACTATTACTGTTAGCAAAATAGGGTGATGACCGAGTATTGAGGTAAACAATTGGCTTCCAGGTGCCACCACCATACCAGTTGCCACGCAAATAAACAATGTCCAGCCAACCATCATAGTTCCAATCCACCGCAACACTGCCACCATAACATTTACCGGGATTGATTTGGGTTCGGTTGGTTGTCGAAAAACCGGCTGGTGAACCGAAATAAATATAAGAAGTTTGTACCTGGTCGTAACCCTGATAAACAATATCTAACCAGCCATCGCGATTAAAATCAGCAACGGTTACGCCATGGGCATTATTAAAGAAAAATGGCAACCAGACGATTTCTCGGGGTTGGCGATTTGGTCCCCAATAAATCACTGGGTTCTGATTGTGAGTCCATAAAGCGACTGTGATATCGCCCCAACCGTCCTTATCAAAATCAGCAATTTCAATATTATGACCAGCCGAATATTGGACATTCACTTCGGTTCGATTGGCTTGACTATAACCGGAACTGCTACCCCAATAGATATAGATTCGACCGTTGCTACTACCAATTATAATATCCAAATAGGTATCGCGGTCTAAATCGTAAACCGAGACTGCCTCGCTATAGCCTTGATAAGGAAGGGTTGTTGTATTAGTAGCTGATGGTCCGTTCGGTGTTCCCCAGTAGATGGTTGCATAGCCGGTTGACCACCCGGAATGAATTAACTCAGCCCAACCGTCAAGATTCAAATCGGCTAAGTCAATATTCCCTGCGGATGGGATTGGATAAACTAATAAACTTTCGGGTCGGTAACCGAATGGATAACCCTTATAAAGACGGAGATAACGCGGCGCTGGACCCGAATCGTCGGCGCAAGCTAAATCATAAAAGCCGTTATTATCAACATCAAACCGAGCAAAAAACTCAATACAACCCGAATCGGGTTCTAATTGGGCGCGACGGGAGACATATAAAGAAGGGTCGAGTTCACCATCAATAAAATCTTGCCACCTCGATTCATTCCAAACTATTTGGTCAGTTGTTCCATGGATTGAATTTATTAAACTATTATACAATTCAAATTTTTGCCCATAAAGGTAGGTAACAAGCAATAACCCCAGGATTGTTTTCATACCCCTTTTCCCCCAGTCAATTATATTATACTAAATTAATACTATTTGTCAATAGTTTTAAGTACCTCTCCCCTATTTTTATCGTCTAACTTGGGTGAGAAAAAAAACCGCCACCAAACTGAAAGTGATATTTGGTAGCCAGGCACTTACCACCGGTGAAAAAGCACCAACATAACCAAAGGCTTTGGCAACTTGAATAAAACCCCAGTAGAGAAATGAAAACAATAAACCCAAGCCAAGTCCCAACATCACGCCACCCTTGCGCAGTCGAATTGACAAAGGCAAAGCTAAAAGAATAACAATTAGACCAATGAACGCATCAGCGAAGCGATAGTTGAATTCGACCTCTTCTTTATTCACCCTCTCCCCCACCCGCTTCATTTTTCGCAAGTAGCGGAATAAATCTTTGGTTGAAGTCTCTTCGATTGGTCTAATCTCTTTAATAAAATCTTCGGGCTTTTCGGTGATGGAAACTAACGGTAAGCTATCGTAGTGGTTCATCAATTCCTCCGTGCCAGAAAAATCCCGAATATAAACATCTTTGCCGAACCAAATTTTATTCCGATAAGTCGCTTCGGTAACATCAACCCTTTTGATTGGTCTTCGTTCTTTATTCAATTCGAGGATGTAAAAATTTCTTAATGTGCCTGGTGACTCGAATTCTTTAATAAAATAAATTTTTCCTTGTTCGCCGATGTAATAGATGTCACGTCGTTTCTGGATTTCAGTATTCCCCCGTTGTTCAATTTTAAATCGTTTCAAATCAGCTAATCGTTGGGCGAATGGAATTTCCACTAATTCCCGATGCAGAAATAAGCCAAAAATTGAGAAAATGCCAATGACAATGGCGATTCGAAAGAGCCGAAAGAGATTAATGCCGCTACTCATATAAGCATTAATCTCACGATGTCGAGTCATAGTGCCGTAGACTAAAAAAGTCGCAAGAATCAATGCTACTGGTAATAGTAAAGTAACCGCTTGCGGTGTTAAATAAGTGTAATAACCAAGCACAGTAATGATATTAACCCGACGCCGCGTAAAATAAGAGAGTTCTTCTAACAAATCAATTAAATTGTATAGAGTTACGACACAAAGCAGTGCGAGCAAAGTGAATTTAATAAATTCTTTCAAGATTAACTTATCAGTGATTTTCATCCTATTTTCGACAAAATTGATTGCCACCAACCTTTAATAAATCTAATAACGGATTTCTCCCAGAAGGTTCGCAAAAATAGTTCGACAACAATTGGTAAGAGAAATAAATTTGGTAACCACATTCCAATAAATGGCGAAAGTCGGCCGGAATCAGCAAGTTCTTCACCAGCAATGAGAAGAATGTAATAAATGGCAAAGAAAATTAATCCGACTATAAAGCCGAAACCGATACCGCCCCGGCGCAGTAAAATGCCCAAAGGTGCACCAAAAAAGAGGAAGAAGAAACAAGAGAAGGCGAGAGAAAATTTTTTGTGTGTCTCAACTAAATAACGATTCAACTCTTGCCATTTATAACGGACTTTTGTTTCAATTTCTTGAATCTGAAAATTTCTTCGGTCAGCGGGTTCAATTGATTTTTTCTTTAACTCAGCAATGGATTTTTTAAATTCTTGAATTTCCTTGGTTAAACCTTTAATCTTAGTTAAGAGCGACCAGAGTACCATTTCGGAATCGCCTCGATATTGTCTTTCTTTACGTACCATTTCAACATCAATTGGAATATTAATAGTATGTTTGGTAAAGAATAATCTTCGGTAGCGGTCTTTTTCAACCAATTCGTGAATTTCACCATCCAATAAGGTTAATGTCAAATAGTTCCCATCAGGACTATTGGCGATTGTGCCAGATTTTGCGGTAATTATGTTAGGCGTTCCTTTTGGGTCTTTGGCAAATACTGCGATATCTTGGATTGTTGATTTTCTTTCGTCGATTCGACCAATATAAATTGTATAACCTTCGAACTCATCCATAAAAACACCTTCTTGAATACGAGTCGCGGGTTTTTTTCGGGCAACATCCATTAAGAGACCGCGCACCTTATGTTCGGATTCTGGCCAAAGCAAACCGTTAAAAAAGACCATTGCAACCATTAAAATAAAAGTTAAGATACCTAAAGCCAGAAAGCAGCGAAAAAGCGGGATACCAGATGCTCTTATTGCCGTGATTTCATTGTCTTGGGCTAATCGCCCACAGGCCATTACTGACCCGATTAAAGTGCCTAACGGTCCGGTATAGGCAATCACCGACGGTAGGCTAAGAAGCGCAATCTCAGCAACCACTCCAATTCCAACGCCCTTGCGGACCAAAAGGTCAACTAAAAGGAAAAGTCGGTCCATTAAAAGAATAAAGGCTAAAACTACTAAACTTAAAAAAAACGGACCAGTAAATTCCTTTATAACATAACGGTCAAAAATTTTCATTATTGCAATAATACCCATTGTTTAATCTTTGTCAACAAACCAAAAAATTTAGCGCAGGATTTCCAAAATTCCCTCTTGACAAATCAAATACTTTACAGTATCTTGTAAAGGTGTTAGTAAAAGTGGCGATTCTTTTCGCAGCTGGCACGAATTGTGACTCCGAAACGGCTTATGCCTTTGAGTTAGCTGGTGCCAAAACGGATTTGATTCATATCAATGAATTAAAAACAAAGAGAAAGTCATTAGCAGATTATGCAATATTGGCGATTCCAGGAGGGTTCACTTATGGCGATTATATCGCAGCCGGCAAAATCCTTGCCACCGAATTAAAATTTTCCTTGAAAGAAGATATTATGCGCTTCATTACTGATGGCAAATTGATTATTGGAATTTGTAACGGTTTTCAGGTCTTAGTCAAGGCCGGCATCTTACCCGGTAACAACGGGTATCTTTCCGACCCAACCGCGACCCTTGACGCTAACGATTCCAATCGCTATGAGGACCGCTGGGTTTATCTTAAAAATATAAAAGGCAATCGCTGTATTTTTACTAAAGGTATTGAAGAGTTACTTTATTTTCCGGTCGCGCATGCCGAAGGTAAATTTATTCCAAAGGATGAAACAACACTTCGACAATTAAAGCGAAATGGTCAAATCGTCCTTTGCTATGTTGATGAAAAAGGAAGGAAGGCTGGTTATCCTTATAATCCGAATGGTTCGATTGAGAATATTGCTGGTATCTGTGATTTAACTGGGCGGGTTTTTGGTTTGATGCCACATCCCGAGCGGTTTTTACACCAACAACTCCATCCGCATTGGCATCGCAAGAGTAAAATAAATCCGCAAGGTCAATTAATATTTAAAAATGCTGTAAGTTATGTTCAAAGGAACTGAGGAGAGATTAAAATTATTAATAAAATCACAGAGTGGGCAAGAAGATTCTCAGATATTTTTGCCGTTCGCTCTGTGGTCAATTGTTGACCGAATAGAATTAGAATAGGAGGCAAAAATGAAAGGTGTACGCAACGAAGTGATGAAGTTAATGAAACCAGAAATGACGATGGCTGAAATTGCCCGTCGAGTTGGTGTAACGCGGGAGCGCGTTCGACAAATCATTCGCCAAGTTGATAAAGATTTTCGTTCGCGGGCGCAAATCAAATTAGGTGAACGGACTTGTATTGGCTGTGGCAAAAAATTCCGAATGCGTAATCGGAAACAGAAATATTGCTCATTGGTTTGTGTCAATCGTTCTCGAAAAATTGCTAATAAATGAAAACTTATACCAACCGCATCACGCAACATCCAATCTTAGAATTTCCGGAAAAGAAGATGGTGAAGTTCTTTTTTGAGGACCAAGAACTTTCGGGTTATGAAGGCGAACCAATTGCTGCAGCACTGGTGGCTAATGGTATTAAAGTTTTTCGGTATACCGAAAAATTAAAACGGGCGCGTGGTTTTTTTTGTGCCGTTGGTAAGTGTTCATCCTGTTTAATGGTAGTTGATGGAAGGCCTAATGTAATGGTGTGTATGGAACCGCTGAAATCTGGGATGAAAGTTCAGCGACAAATTGGTCGTGGAAAGATTGAAACAAACTAAAATCCCAATTTGATGTTACAAGATGAAATAGTAGTGATTGGTGGTGGACCGGCTGGCCTTTCCGCAGCAATTGTCGCTGCCCAACTTGGCGCATCGGTAACTATTGTTGATGAGAACCCTTGTCTTGGTGGTCAACTAATCAAACAGACTCACAAATTTTTTGGCTCAAAGAGCCATTACTGCGGATTTCGCGGTATCACAATCGGCAAAATTTTAGCCGAAGAACTGAAGAATTTACCGATTAAGCAATTACTCAATGCTTCAGTTATTGGTTATTACGAGAACAACATATTAGCAATTTATCAAGATAACCGGCTATTGAAATTGCAGGCTCAAGAAATCATTTTTGCTACTGGTGCCAGTGAGAATACAATTGCTTTTCCAAATAACGATTTGCCTGGTGTTTATGGTGCCGGTGCGGTTCAGACTTTAATGAATGTCTACGGTGTCCGACCCGGTAAAAGAGCACTAATGGTTGGTTCAGGAAACATTGGGCTGATTGTCTCTTATCAAATGATGCAAGCTGGAATTGATGTAGTAGCGGTAATTGAGATTTTGCCAAAGATTAGTGGCTATCATGTCCATGCGGCTAAGTTAGCCCGTCTCAGAATTCCAATTTTTACTTCACATACAATAAAAGAAGCAATTGGAAAAGAATGGGTAACTGGTGCAATAATTGTTCGAGTTAATAAAAACTTTAAACCAATTCCCAGAACCGAAAAAAAGCTAAAAGTGGACATTATTTGCTTAGCGGTTGGACTGTCGCCCCTTAATGAATTATTATGGCAGGCTGGCTGCAAGATGGAATATGTACCGGAATTGGGTGGTTATGTTGCTTATCACAATGAAGATATGGCAACGAGTATTCCGGGAATTTTTATCTGTGGTGACTTATCAGGTATCGAAGAAGCCTCAACCGCAATGCTGGAAGGAAGAATTGCAGGAGCATCCGCTTTTGAGAATTTGAAGGGAGTCACGCTTGAATCAAAGAAAATTAAAGAACAGGCAAAGGCTGAACTTTGGATGATTCGGCAAGGACCGTTTGGCGAAAAAGCAAGATTGGGTAAGGAAAAACTTTTTGCTACAATTCTCTAAACGGAAAAACAAACCGATAAGTTCTTAATGTTAATTGTTTAACTTAGATAGACTAACTTACTTTTGATTTAAACTGCGATATAGATATAATGGAAGACAAGTAAAAAATGCGGGGAAGAGTTTCAAAGCTCCTCCCCGCAGTGTGTTTAAGTTATTTGTTGACGATGACCTTGAGGGTTTTTGCGGCCCTCTCAGTAGTAAGCCGAAGGAAGTATAAGCCAGTTGGTAGGTTTTGGGTTTTTAATTCGATAATCTCATCACAGGGACCAACGCCTTTCCATATCGTACTTAGGTGTCTGCCTAATGCATCATAGAGATTAAGAGCAATTTTACCCCCTTCGGTGACTTGCAATTGTACTCGACCATTTTCTTTGACCGGGTTAGACATTGCCAGTTTTGATGTGGAAAGGCTACTAGTCAAATGATTCTCTTTAATTCCGCTGATTTGGTTATAATAGTTTTGTAGACTATCGGCATTGGCATAGAAATCAGTAAGACTGGTCCCGCCCAAAACTGCAAAGGCACATTTATATTCGCTATGAGGTTCTAAGGAAAACGGTCCGACCGAAGCACAGAGTGTCCAATCGTCGTCCGAGGTAGAAGAATAGACACGAATTAATCCAGAAAGAAATTTGATTTTATTAGAATCTGCTAAACCAGTGTCAGGGTATATGTAGGTAGGATTATGAATACAGGCAAGATTTGCCCAACTTTCTGGCGAAAGTAGCTTTACTCCAATTGTTGGATTTTCGGTTGTGTTTTGACGCATCCAAACACATCGCCTTATCGTGTCAGTACCACACCGAGTTAGATTGGTAGCGCCCATATCAAAATCAAAGAATAATCCGGCATAGAGATCATTAACTGTGCTATCCGACTCATTCTCAATTTTGAATTCCATTAATACACCGTCGTCGTAACTAAGATTCGGCGAAGCGATGCTATACTGATTAACTCGAAGATTCCTGGGTGCTGGATGTCCCAAATCGTTATACCGGCATTCCCATTCCTGAGCATTATGACGGAATACGCGCTCTAAACTATCAACCACTTGAAAATCACGAGCGACAATACCTCTTTCTCCAAAGAACCCATCAGCAACATAATACCTTGAATTACCCACGGCAAAACCGCCAAAGAATAGCCAATTCTGTCCAGTTCTCGGGTATTTAAAACCATTGATTATATTACCACTCGATGGTGTCACTGTATCGCCAATGCAACCCCGTGCAGTCACCCGCATTATTACATTACCAGTGTCGTGCTGAGCAATCATTTGCCCATCTGTATTAAAACTAACGATTTGTAATAAAACCAGTAAAAATACCATAACGCCTCCTTTAAGTTAGTTTAAAGTTTTTATTGGACAAGTCAAGTCTTTTTTAAAAGATTTTTAGGAAATCTTGCCTCAACGGTTGTCTTCATTCCCCCGCGAATATTGAATTCGCCTCGAACGACCATCCATTTTGGTTTACAGGCTTTGACCAAGTCTTTTAAGATTCGGTTGACCGCATTTTCGTAAAAGATGCCGAGATTACGAAATCCTAAGATATAGTATTTAAAAGATTTCAGCTCGATACAAAGTTTGTTGGGCAAATAGCGCACCGTGATTGTTCCAAAGTCCGGTAAGCCGGTTCGCGGACAGACCGATGTGAACTCTGGCACTTCGATAGTAATTTCGTAATCGGCAAATTGATTTTTCCAGGTTTCAATCTTGGGTAAAGGTGAGGTAATTCCTGCCTTAGCATGTTGGTCAGTGTATAATCTTTTAGGCATAAGTGATGATATTAAAACCGATATTAAAGTCAAGACTATTGACAAATAGAAATTGTGAAATAGTATTTCTTATGAACGTTTATGAGATAATCAAGAAAAAACGCGATGGAAAAAGTCTGAGCTGGGAGGAAATAAATTTCTTAATCGAAGGCTATACTAATAATAAAATTCCCGATTATCAATTTTCGGCTTTTTTGATGGCTATCTATTTTCAAGGAATGAGTTTTGAAGAAACTACTAATTTGACTTTAGCAATGATGCATTCGGGCAAAGTCTTTGATTTATCTTCAATCCCTGGGGTAAAAATAGATAAACATTCAACAGGTGGAGTAGGAGATAAAGTTTCACTGATTTTAGCCCCGTTAGTTGCTGCTTGTGGCGTAACCGTGCCAATGGTATCAGGAAGGGGATTGGGACATACTGGTGGAACTTTGGATAAGTTAGAGTCAATTCCAGGATTTCGTACTAATCTTTCTTATGGTGAATTTCTTGCTAATCTAAAGAATATCGGTCTAGCAATGATTGGTCAAACCGAAGAATTAGCTCCGGCTGACAAAAAGATTTATGCCTTGCGTGATGTTACCGCTACGGTTGATTCAATTCCTTTAATCGCTGCCAGTATAATGTCCAAAAAATTAGCCGAAGGGATTGATGGATTGGTGTTGGATGTTAAAACCGGTTCTGGTGCGTTTATGACAAGACTTGCCGATGCCCGAAGGCTTGCCAAGACAATGATTGCGATTGGAAAAAGGATGAATAAAAAAGTTACCGCATTTATCACTGATATGAATCAACCTTTGGGTAAAATGGTTGGTAATGCCTTAGAAGTAATTGAAGCGATTGAAGCATTAAAAGGCAAGGGTGAAAAAGACTTGATGACCGTAGTTTATGCCTTAGGCGAAGAGATGCTTTTGATGAGTAAAAAAGTTAAAACAAAAACCGCGGCGAGGAAGTTATTAAAAGGAGCGATTGACAATGGCGGTGCCTTAAGAAAATTTGAAGACTTAGTTAAAAGTCAAGGTGGTGACCCAAAGGTAATTGAAGATTATTCCCGCTTGCCTTCCGCAAAATATCAGATTGAAGTTAAATCAGACCAATCTGGTTATATAGCAAAGATCGACACCCAAAGAATTGGATTGCTGGCAGTCGAATTGGGAGCCGGCAGAAAAAAAATTTCTGATAAGATAGACCCGGCGGTTGGTTTTATTATCCATAAAAAATTTGGTAGTTATGTTAAAGTTGGCGATATTTTAGCTACGATATTGACTAATGATGACTCTTTAGCCATAACCATTACTCAGGAACTCAAGAACTGTTACGCTTTTAGCCAGAAAAAAGTTCCGAAACTAAAAATAATAATTTCTTATATCGCGTAA
This sequence comes from Caldifarciminota bacterium, assembly GCA_039801565.1. Taxonomy (GTDB): domain Bacteria; phylum Hydrothermota; class Tepidihabitantia; order Tepidihabitantales; family JAOUPE01; genus JBDRUX01. The sequence goes on along the minus strand of JBDRUX010000018.1, from coordinate 15,558 downwards.
TAAATTGTGATAGTCCTTGACATTCCATAAATTTGCACTACAATAAAGTATCGTAAGAAGCTCCCGATGAGACCTGGCAGTGAACGAAAGGAGTCATATGTTTAGAAAGGTTATACACTTTAGCCTTTTGGCAATTTTCGTAACCAGCTTGGTAGTTTGTAAAAAGAAAATGCCAACCAAAGATGAGACAAGAGCCGCACTGCGAGAAGGTGCTGAAACAATAAACACTGATGTTTTAAATAACACCGGCGGCAAAGCACTAATTGGAAGTATGAATATCCTCCAATCACTGCCATTAGGTTTTGGCAGTAAAAAAAGTGAAATGCTAAAGGTGCTCGCTGGTGGGAAAAAGGCGATTCCGCGTTTGGTTTTAACAACATTGAATGCCACAGGCCCTTGGGATACCTTGGCTGGAAAATGGCGTTGGAATGCTTCGACTTCTCAATGGGAACACTATTCAATTGTCCCAGCTGATTCAATTTTATTTGAATGGATTTGGGTTGACTCAGCAATGGTGCAGCATAACTGCTTACTTGCGTTATCCAATTACCAATGGACCCAAATTGGTGGTGAAGATGCTTTAACTAAACTGATGGTGGATTTACAGGTTGATAACACCAGTTACTTTTTATTAAACCTTAAAGGAATCCAATATGGTAATTCAATTGATGACGTTCGGAAAATAGAAGTTGAATTGACTGCGGTTGGAGTCAAGTTCAGTTTTGTTTTTAACTACACCTCACCGCCTAATGTAGACTTAACATTTCGATTGTCAAAGGTAAATGGCCGTCCCTGGTATCAAATCAAATTAGGTGCTAAAGACAACACGCCACCTTTGGATAGCGTAGTTGTAAAAGATGCCACTTATGATGATTACAATGGTTGGAAGGTAAAAATTGATTTTGCTGAACCGGATTCAGACGGAATTCAATTGGTCGAAGGTGAGGTGACCAAAAGTGGTGCCCATGCGGCTTGGATTAAAAGTGAGAAGAGATACGACCAATATAACTATCCATATCTTTATGTCTGGATAGAGTACCCAGATAACACATCCGAAGATTTCGAACAGCTTTTTGTGGATTTATTTTCCCAAGGCACGAAATAATAAGAAAATAAATAATGCCAGGTCTCATCGGTAAGAACTACTGAAGACCAACTAAAAAGTTTTTCCATTATTGACAAATTGTATTTGAGTAATATACTAAGTTTATGAGCAAAAATGAAGAGCGATTGGATACAATCATTGGTAAGACTGTCAGAATCAAGGGCGATATTGTAACTGAAACCGGACTTCGGCTTGATGGACAAATTGAAGGTAACGTTGAAGTGGGTTCAATTTTAATTACGGGCAAAGACTCATTTATCAAAGGTGATATCCGGTGTAAAGATGCAATTATCGCTGGTCGAATCGAAGGCAATCTTTATGTCGCTAATGCGTTAGAAATGCAATCCGGCGCGGCTATTTTCGGTGACATCCATTGCAAACGTCTGATAATCCAAAAAGATTGTTTCTTTGAAGGCAAATGCCAGATGGTTGATCGCAAAGAAGAACTCATAACGGCTTAACGGTTATTAGAGAATTACCATCGTCTGTGAATTTACAAGACTTAGTCAGAATTTAGTTAAAAATAGTTTTCTGTTACTAAAAATGCGCTCGTTAAAATTTATATTCTTCTTGCTGGCTTTGTTCGATTGTTTATTGGCGATGCCACCGAGTCCTTATCAACCTAAGGACCGACCTCAGGTAAGGATAGTTTTTCCGGCGAAAGTAGAAAAACCTGAACCATTAAAGGCACCAATTTTCGGTACACAAAAGGCTTTAGTTTTGTTAGTTGATTTTTCGGATAAACCGAGTATTTATTCTAAAAACCAAATTCAGAACCTGTTATTCAGCCCAACCGCTAATTCCTTAACTGGTTATTATCAGGAAGTTTCTTATGGACAATTTACTTTAGTAGGCGAGGTTTACGGTTGGTTTCGAGCCCCAGAACCTTATTCTTTTTATGTCGGCGATTCGTTTGGAATTTACAAACCCTATCCCAATAATTCTCAAAGATTAGTTGAAGATGTTATCGCCTTAGCCGATGCCCAGGTAAACTTCAGCCAATTCGATGAAAATGGCGATGGATTAGTTGATAATCTTTTCATTGTCCATTCTGGTCCGGGTGCAGAAGAGACTGGACGCAAGACTGATATGTGGTCGCACAAATGGCAACTTTCGGATGGACGGTCACCTTATCAAACTAATGATGGTGTAAGAGTTGATATTTTCACAATTCAGCCGGAGCGATTTGATAACGGGGCATTGATTACGATTGGGGTCTTTGCTCACGAATTTGGTCATATCTTGGGTCTGCCTGATTTATACGATACCGATTACACTTCATCCGGCTTAGGTTGGTTTTGTTTGATGGCCGGTGGCTCTTGGGCAAGAAGCAGCAAAGATGATGCACCCGGTAGTTCGCCGGTACATTTATGTGCTTGGGCAAAATATGCCTTGGGATGGTTAAATCCCGCAGCCTTGGAACGCGGAACCTTAGAAACTGAAATCACCGCATCACTTTCTGCCGTAGCAAGAACGCCAAACTGTTATCGCTTATTAGCCAATCCCAATGGCGTTGATTGGACAATACAAAATAGCGGGGTCGGTGAATACTTTTTAGTCGAAAATCGTTATCGCACCGGCTTTGACCAAGGTCTACCTGGTTCAGGTCTTCTGATTCTTCACATTGACGAAAGCCGCTCGGATAATTCTGATGAAAGACACCCTTTGGTTGGAATAATTCAAGCTGATAGATTAGGTTATGCTTTACCCGCAGGCGATTGGGGCGGTGCTCAAACTTTGTGGCAGAATGATTCAATTGGTTTTCTGGCTTATCCGGATCCAAACAATCAAAGACCTTATAGTCAATTCTATGACGGCTCGTTAAGCGGTGTCGGTGTTAATAATATTTCGGTTGCTGATTCAATTATGACCGCCAAGTTGATGATTGAACCATTATTTTTAGGTAATGTTTATTCTTTCCCTAATCCCTTGGTAGTTTCAAACAACAATGATAAGTTAGCGATTGTCTATGTCCCAACCGATACGGTTAAACTGGCGACTAAATTCCCGGATTTTTCGGTCAAAATCTTTAATCTGGCTGGGGAATATATCACAACTATAAAACCTAATGAACAGCAACGGAAGCAAAGATTAGTATTTTGGAATTTAAAAAACGAAAAAGGCTATAAGGTAGCCAGCGGACTCTATTTTTACTTGGTTGAATTGAAATCGGAAAAAGGAGTTACTGAACGGAGTAAGGGTTGGTTTACAATAATAAGATGAAATCAATATTAGAGTGGGAGGGATATGTTTAAACTTAAAGGTAAAAAAGTAATTGTAACCGGGGCAGGTTCAGGTATCGGCAAAGCGATTGCCAAACGATTTGCCGAAGAAGACTGCTTGATTGCAATCTGTGATATAAACTTAGAAGCAGTGAATCTGGTGGCTAAAGAAATTGAAATCATTGGAGCAAAGGCGATACCTTATAAAGTTGATGTCAGTTCATTTGAAGAGGTGACAACAACCGTAAATAAGATTGCCGAGACACTCGGTGGTATCGAAATCCTTGTGAATAATGCTGGGATAACTAAAGACAGTTTACTTTTAAGAATGAATGAACAGGATTTCGATAAGGTAATTGCTGTTAACCTGAAAGGTACATTCAACTTTACTAAAGCCAGCGTCAAATTTATGATTAAGGAAGGATGGGGTAGAATCATTAATATCAGTTCGATTATTGGGGAAATGGGCAATGCTGGACAAGCCAACTACGCAGCAGCTAAGGCTGGCATTATTGGATTTACTAAATCAATTGCTAAGGAACTGGCATCAAGAAATATCACAGTAAATGCCATCGCCCCCGGGTTTATCAAGACCCCAATGACCGAAAACCTACCTGAAAACATTAAGGAAAACTATCGCAAACTGATTCCTTTGGGTCGAGAGGGTTTACCCGAAGATGTGGCAAACCTTTGTCTCTTTTTAGCTTCAGATGAAGCATCCTATATCACCGGTCAGGTGATAAGAGTTGATGGCGGAATGCTTATGTGATTAAAGAGTCAGCATCACTTTGCCGACTATCCGAGACTATTTTTGCGGTTAGTCTAAACGCGGATATAAAGTCTTTTTCTGTCTAAAAACCAAACCAGCAAAATACAAACAAAAAGGATTATAACTGCATTAGTTAAAAGAATTGGGATGCCAATTTTCCTTGGTAATAATCTGGTTACAATTACTGACAGAAGTTGACTTGTGATATAACAAATCAATGCATTCTTGCCAATTAAGTTGAAGATTGGAATCGGATAGTGATAAATTTCGGTGATAAGATAAAAAAGTAACAATCCACCTACTGCTATCCCAGTGGTAAACAAAACATAAGAAATTGAGACCAGATGTTTATTGAATGGAATAATAAATGAAATGGCGATACCGGTACCAATTAAAATTAACTCCCAAAAAGCAAAGAAATTAATAACCGTATTAGATCTTTTATTCTTAATCCACTGGACGAAAGTTGAGCCAAACAAAACAATAAAACTCCACGCAAGAATTGAATATGGACCGCCCAATCCGGATTCAGTGAATTTCATAACCCAATTCAATGCACCATCTAAAATGGTCAGTTCGTAAAAAATTAAAAAGACAAAGGCGATGATTATTCGGAATAGTGGCTTAAGAAACATTAAGCCGAGAACAAAAATCCCGACTGCGCCGATTAATTGTAAAACTTCCCACTCAAATCTTCCCATCACTAACCGATAGCCGAAGAAACCAAAAATAAAGAGAGTCAAATACCGCTTCAAAAAATGTAAAACGGTGGCAGTTTTACCGAATTGGCGAAGTCGTTTCGAAAATGATAATTGATAAGACACACCGATGGCAAAGAGGAAGATGGGAACACCTAAATCAGCGATGGTTAAGCCATTCCATGTCGCATGCCAAAACCACGAAGGTAAAATATTGTAATTAGCTAAAAAGTTACTCAAAATCATAAAGAGGATAGCCACACCACGCAGGATATCTAACGCTGTCCAGCGGTCTCGAACTTGTGTAAAATAAACAAAAGCGAGTTTCAATTATTTATGTCCGGCTCATAGATATAAGAACTTAATTATTCCTTTAAAAAAGCATTTTATGATTCCGCTAGTTGCGAAGTACAATTTGGGCAACGAGTCGCCTTAATCGGTATCTTGGAGTAGCAATATGGACAATCTTTAGTTGTTGGTATTGTTAATGGAACTTCTTTTTCGCGCTTAAGCTTATTGATATTGCGAACTAAAAGAAAAACTGCAAAAGCGACAATCACAAAATTGACAATCGTATTGATAAACATTCCATAATTAAAAGTGACTGCGCCGGCATTTTTGGCAGCAATTAAGGAATGGTAAGGTCCAAGCGTGATACCCGATTTTAGGACAATAAATAGATTAGAAAAGTCGAGTTTACCCAACAGCAGTCCAATTGGTGGCATTATCACATCGTTAACTAAGGAATTGACAATAGCACCAAAAGCAGCACCCATAATAATGCCAACTGCCATATCAACGACATTGCCCCGCATCGCAAATTCTTTGAACTCTTTGAACATTTTTGACCTCCTTCTTTCTTTTAAATAAGTTTAAAAGTTAAACCCAAGGCTAAGCCTTCTTTTATCCTAACGCTAGTGGTGATTTCTTTATCATAAAGGAGTTGAGTATAAAGATTAACCATCAAGTATTTGGTGATACTGGCAGTGAATATGTTTTCCCAATTGATATCCGGGTATTTCCAGTTGTTTTTGAGTGAATCCGGTAGTCTGTTTGATTCTGAGTAAAATACTGCCTGGAATACATTAAGCTTGCTAATATAGGTAATTCTTTCCTTGGCCAGAGGAGTTTTGAAATCAGTTACGAAATCTAAACCGCCATAATTACTGGTTTGTGTTTCTCGGTTCGTACCAACTAAAACATCCCGGTCAATTAACTGCTTTAAACCGAAACCAAGACGCGAACTCAATTCCCGTTTCTCCTGTTTTATAAAAATCCGGGCAATACCAAGCGCTTCTGTCAATTTCAAGGGATTAATGAATCTGCTCAAAGATGGGTCCCTATTATCATAGAACTGCGTTTCAATGCGACCAGCAATAAATGGGTCAACAAATCCCCCTAAGGTGAAACGCAAAACCGATTCGAAATCAATCAGGTCAGTAGATTTTATCGGGTCTAACCACTTCTTGGTATCTTTCTCCTGCATATAAGTTTGTCCATAAGCAAGCTTGAGTGTATTCTTATTGCTGATTTTGGGATGAATCTGCTTCTCAGCTACGGAGTTGGTGGTAAAAGCCCATGCCAGCGTGCCCAACTCGCCGCCGACCCAATTGTTGCTGTAAGCATTTTGATTTAAGGTTAAATTTGCGTCAACTGATAGATTCCAAGGCGCTGCAAAGAGAGGTAAGAATAGACTAATAATTACGACCTCCTTTTAAAAACACTATTGCTTCTTTGTGACTATAAATTACAATAAAATCTGAATAAGTCAAGAAAATGTTGCTGTAAGATTTGTTAAGAAAAGAACTGCTTGACAAGTTTAAAATTGTTTCTACAATCTATTAGCACGGTGAAAATTGCAATTATTGGCGCCACCGGACTGGTCGGCAAGAGAATCATCGAAGTCTTAGAACAAAGAGAATTTCCGGTTAGCGAATTAAAACTTTTTGCTTCGGAAAAGAGTGTCGGTGGAAAGTTAATATTCAAAAACCAAGAATTTGAAGTGCGACCATTATCCGAAGCCGATTTTTCCAGCTTAGACCTTGCTTTTTTCGCAGTTGATGAAAAAATCGCTAAAGAATTTGTCCCCAAAGCCAAAAAACATTGCCTGGTCATTGATAAATCCTCAGCCTTTCGGTTAGAGGAAGATGTTCCCTTAGTAGTCCCTGAGGTAAATCCCGAAGCCTGTCTTCATCATAAGAATATCATCGCCAGCCCAAATTGCTCAACCATTCAGTTAGTAGTTGTACTGGCTCCGTTACAAAAATTGGGAAAGATTAATCATATTATCATAACCAGTTTGCAATCGGTTTCCGGTGCTGGTAGTGAAGCCTTTAACCAGTTGCAATATGAAATCGAAAAAATTGCGGTTGGTGATACGAGTCTTAATGATAATACCCCCTTGCTTCACCCAATTGGTGCCAATCTAATTCCCCAGATTGGTGAAATTGGCAAAGATGGCTACACCGCTGAAGAGAAAAAAATAATCTTCGAGACCAAAAAGATATTAAACCAACCAAACTTATCAATCACTGCTACCTGTGTCCGAGTACCAGTCTTTATTGGCCATTCGCAGGCAGTAGATATCACTTTCGACCATAAGATATCAGTTGAAGAAGCAATAACAATTTTGAAAAAAGCGCCGGGAATAAAAGTTTATTCTGGCAAAGAATATCCAATGCCAATTGATGTTGTGGGTAGAGACGATGTGCTGGTTGGCAGGATTCGACGCCATTTAGAAAATGAAAATAGTCTTAGCCTTTGGATTGTTGCCGACAACTTACGGAAAGGAGCAGCGACCAACGCCGTGCAAATTGCTGAATTGGTCTTGAAACGATGACGCGGGGCAAACTGATAAGGGATTTAATTAAAATTGCCTTAAAAGAAGATATTGGCACTGGTGACATTACGACTAAATTAGTTGTGCCAAAAAAAGTTAAGGTCAAGGCAGTGATTATTGCCAAAGCCAAAGGAATTCTGGCTGGTATTGATGTCGCCAAGCAGGTCTTTCACGCAGTTGATAAGACTTTAAGGTTCACGCCAATGAAGCGCGATGGCGACCGGCTTCGACCCAACACCATCATCGCCTCAATTCAAGGCAAGGCAAGTTCAATACTGATCGCGGAACGTACCGCTTTAAACTTTTTACAACACCTTTCCGGCATTGCTACTTTAACCAATCAATTTGTTCAAGCGGTCAAAGGGACAAAAGTCAAAATCCTTGATACCAGAAAAACAATTCCTGGGCTACGCATCTTAGAAAAGTATGCGGTGAAGGTTGGTGGCGGTGAGAACCATCGCCTTGGACTTTATGATATGATTCTTATTAAATCAAATCATAGCAAAGTGGCTGGTAGTATTGTCCAAGCCGTCAATCGGGTGAAAGCCGGAAATCGCAGGGGATTAAGGTTCGAGGTCGAAGCCAAGAATTTAGACGAAGTGAAAACCGCTTTAGCCTTAAATTGTCCAATGATTATGCTGGATAATATGAGTATTGCTGAGATGCGTTCGGCAGTAAAATTGGGCAAAGCGAAATTTGAGGCATCAGGTGGAATTAATCTGAAAAATGTCCGTAAGATTGCTCAAACCGGTGTTGACTATATTTCAATTGGGGCATTAACCCATTCGGCAAAGGCATTAGATATATCACTGCAAATTATTTCTTAGCTAATAAAAAAAATCCGCCTTAGGGACTTAGAATAGCTACTAAGGCGGATTAAGTTTAATTAACTTAGACCCAGCCGCGCAGTTTCATCGCCTCAGCCACTCGTTTTACCGCAACTAAATAGGCAGCAGTCCGCATAGGAATCTTTTTCTTTTTGTATTCTTGGTAGGTATTTAACACATCCGAGAATGCTTTCGTCATTTTGGCATCAAGCCGTTCGTGCACCGTTTTTAGGTCCCAATAGTAGTTATAAGCATTTTGAACCATTTCAAAATAAGAGACCGTAACCCCGCCAGCATTGGCTAAAAAGTCAGGAATAACAAAGACACCCTTTTCGGTTAAGATTTTATCGGCCTCCGGAGTAGTTGGACCATTTGCCAACTCGCAACTAATTTTCGCCTTGATATTTTTCGCATTCTTCTCAGTAATAACATTCTCTAAGGCGGCAGGATAGAGCACGTCTACCTCAAGTTCTAAGAGTGCTTCATTCGTAATTGGTTTCGTATTAGGGAATCCCTCAACCTTACCGGTCTTCAATTTATGCTCAACGATGGCAGAGGGGTCGATACCATCTTGGCAGAAGATACCACCCCGGGAGTCACTCACTGCCACCAATTTACCACCACCTAATATCTCTTTATGAAGGGTAGCGGCGAATTGACCGGCGTTGCCGAATCCTTGAATGGCATAAGTTGCCTTGGCGGGGTCAATGCCTAAATGTTTACAGGCTTCGCGCACCGTATAGATACCGCCGCGCGCAGTGGCGTCATTTCGACCTAACGAACCACCTAATGCCACCGGTTTACCAGTAATCATTCCAAACTCATTATAGCCTTTTAGCCAATAGAACTCATCCATCATCCAAGCCATAATTTGCGGGGTAGTATAGACATCAGGGGCTGGGCAGTCTTTATCAATACCGAGCATTCGGCCAACCTGTTTGATATATTGTCGGCTCAATCTTTCCAGTTCACCTTGGCTCATCTCCTTTGGGTTACAAACGATACCACCTTTGCCCCCACCGAGTGGGATATCCACAACTGCAGTCTTCCAGGTCATCCAAGCCGCCAAAGCTCGAACCGTATCAATCGTCTCCTCAGGGTGATAACGGATGCCACCTTTACAGGGACCGCGGGCATCGTTGTATTGAACCCGAAATCCTTGAAAGACTTTCACTTTACCGTTATCCATTCGCACTGGTAGTAACACATGGAGTTCGCGCATCGGCCACCGCAGAGCCATATGGGTGGCTTCGTCTAAGCCAAGTAACTGAGCTGCTTCATCAAGTTGCGCCTGGGCAATCTTGAATGGATTTGGTTTTTCTTCTTTTGCCATCTCATTCCTCCTTATAACTTTTTGTTTCATCAACTGATGAACCATAAACAAATCCGCTTTTCGCGGAATTGAGCAAGAAAATAAAGTTGATTTCTGACAATTCAGTCAGTTCTTTAGGTAAACTCTCAAAGTATAATAAGATGGTGGCATTATATTTAATTTCGCCTTAAAGTCAAGATTAGATTTTCAATTTGACCGTACTTTTTAATTACGAAGCGCGATTATAGCTATCTCATTGATATTTAAAGACAAAAATCTCTTGACAAGTTAGTAAGGGCTAGCCTAGGGCTAGCCCCCTGGCTACCTTCTATGCCGTGTAGGGAGTAGTGCTGGGGGTAGAGATTGGGCTAGCCAATGAGTCTGCCCTTAAGGTTAGCTATTGGGTGGGTGAAAAAGCCAGCAGGTAGGTTAACTCGTAAGTCAGCAGGTGGTAAGGCAAGGCAGTTGGCTTAGAAGTTGGCTTATTGGCTGGCTTTCAAGTCAAAAGGGACACTCGGTTAGGTCTTTGACCGCATACTTCTCATCCGCTTTCTTTCTCTCATCGTGGCATTCGCATCCAATAAATCGCACTGCTACAACTTATCTCACGACTATAAACTTTGTAATCTTCCTACCAACCCTTAAGAAATAAACTCCTGGATTGATTCCTTTCAGCGCGATTTTTATTTCTCGGTCATTGCGAAGTGACACAGCCTCCTTTATCACTTCTCCTGACACATCAAAGATACTTATCGCTTGGCGGTCAGTGGATTGTGGTATGCGAAGAGCGAGAACCGACCTTGCCGGATTTGGGTAAATTTGTAGCATCGAGCGTAATGAGTTAAAAGTTTCATTAATACCAACCGGTAGCACATTAACTGTGCTTTCATAAGGAAAATAATTGTGACCAGTAACAGTAATATGTAATATGTAGTACGCCAGTATGTTGAGGAACGATGGTAAAAGTTATTTGACCAAGGCTATCGGTAGTTCCGTATTGATAAATTGTGCTATCCATCATTACACATACTAAGGCATTCTGAACTGGTTCACCATCTTTGTCCTTTCTTTTTTTGAGAATCAAAATTTGATTTTCTTGACAAAATACTTTCATTTTGGTTCATAAACTTTTCTGCCTTCTTCCCAGCTATCCCACCACTCGATTCTTCTTATCTTGATTTTTAATAAGCAATATTCTTCCGATTCCGGACCTTTGGGGAAATATTCAAAAAGATTGAACTGCGCCAAGTTCCAAACTTTCTTCTTTATATTCAAATCACTGATTATTTCGGCTTCGCCGTTGACAAATACCGCTTTATCACCGTTTGGTGGTTCAACAAATGCCAGACAACATTTCGGATTTTGTTTTATCTGTTTCACTTTTCTTGAGGTGCTGAAGGTTGTAATCCAGATTGACATATCATCTTCGATAATGGGCGAGACTGGACGGACTTGAGGCAACTCGCCGTCAACCGTTGCAAGATAAGCCGGCGAGTTTGCTTTCATAATTGAGACAATCTTTTGGCTATCCATATTTACCTCCTATTTCCGGCTAAAAAGCAGACTGGGAAATGATTGAAAACAAAATGCATTTCATAACACATCCTGATAAAAACATATTAATTCCACAAAACATTATGTCAATGAATAAATTGGGTTGGTATTAAAGAAAAAGGGGACAGAATTTTAATCCTGTCCCCTATCAAATTGGTTATTTGCTTAACGCAAGAGCATCACTTTTTGCATAACCGAACGGTCAGGTGTCGCAATCCGTAAGATATACACTCCGGAAGGCAAATCGTTTGGCGTCCAAGTAATAGCGCCTTTCGTTACTGTCAGTTCTTGGTCAATAATCGTCGCAACTTGCCGACCTGTTGCATCATAAGCCATAATCTTTAGATATCCAGTACGTGGTAGTTCGTAAGCAATCTTTATCGAACGGGCAAATGGGTTGGGATGAATTACAATACCAGAAAGATTAATTTCGGGTTGACGGCTTGCTTCTTCAGCAATTCCAACATAATTGTCATACCAGCTCTGCGCGCTATCGCAATTAACCAAGAAATCGGCTTCGCTCGAACCACCAAGAATCGCAAAAGCCACAACCTGCTCTGCCCCTGGTCCCAGATTGAACGGACCGGCCGAAACGACAACTGACCAGTCATAATTGCGATTGCTGGAACTTTGGGAAATCTGTCCGTTTAAGAGTTGGAATTTGGTCTGCTCGGTCATCTGCGATGAAGGATAAACATATAGGTCATGGTCAACCACTGTCAAATTGGCACTCATTGTCGGTGATAACAATTTAATTCCAACCGTTGGGTTTTGCGATGAACCATTTCGCATATAAGCGGCGCGCCGGGCTGAATTCGTGCCAGCAACATCGTCATCCGGAGCACTGGGTATATCAAAATCACAAATTATTCCAGCATATAGATTATTGATAGCATTACTACCAGTATTGACTAAACGATAAACCAGTACCACAAAATCATCGTAACCACTACTGGCATTAGCAAAACTCTTTTGATAGACCTTGAGTCCTTTCGGTGTCGAATGTCCGGCATCGTTAAAAGAACCTTGGATTTGCTCATCACCATTAAGCGGCGGAATGGTAAACCGCAAACTATCAACTACTCGCCAGTCGTAATTGAGATTACTGGCTGGAACACCATAGAATCGGTCAACAACATAGTTGGTAGCATTGCCTGCCATCAAGCTGCCAAAAAATAGTTGGCTGGTTGAATTCTTGGGATAGCAGAAGCCAGAACCAATTTCGGATGGTGGCTCATCAAACCCAATCGAACCAAGCGCAGTCACGGTCAGTTTACAATAACCGGTATCGTGGTCAGCAATAATCATTCCTGGTTGCGGTGGTTCGCCAATTTGTGTCGAAAAATTCGGTTGCCAAATTCCTTGGTCGGCAACAACATTTAGGGTAAAACTGACATTGGTGCCCGGTGGTGTTGAAGCCGATGCAGTAAGTCGGTAAACATCGCCCCTTGCCGTATCATTTTGGACAATTGTTCCATAATTGGCAGTCGAATCAATTAAAGTAATATAAGGACTATCAGTGCGCAATGTCCCTACCACATTAGTTGCATCTTGGGTACCAATATTTCTTAAGGTCACGATTAAATTCACCGTTTCTCCGGGGTCAATTCGATTATTAGGATTGGCTTGTCCGGCGTCGTCAATCGTCAGACTATGGAATGTGATAAAAGGTTGAGCCGTGCCCATAATCACTACAATCGTCTTTTCTACCGGCAGACGATTCTTACCCGTTACCGTAAGATACATTGTGCCGGGGGTAATGGCATTAATTGTTAAACTCACCTGTCCCGAACTATTGGTTCGTCCTTTGGCAAAGACTTCACCCGGTTTGTAGGCACAGACCAAGGCATTGGCAACTGGTGAACCACCACTCATAACTGTAACCGATAAAGCGCGGGCACCAGTTTCAACCGTATCTGGATTGGTAACGGTTATCGTTTGTGGCACATCCGACCACATCGGCATCTCTGGGTCGCCAAATAGATTTAGTTCAAATACACACCAACGCCAAACACCCTGGGATTGGGCTTGATAGGCATAGTAATCTTTGGAACGAGCATGGGCAACTCCGATTTCAATCGAATCATAGTTGAAAAAGAAGTCATAAAACCGAATGTCAAGCAACTCCGAAGGACCCATTGATGGTGGGGTTCCCCAACCATAGCGGGAGTTCATAATAACCGCAACTGTGCCACCATTAGCATTATTCATCAAAGCCTCGGCTAAACAATCCGATTCTTCAAAATTACCCGGATAACAAGCGATAGAATTCATAATCAACAACTTATCACCATTGGTTTGCGCGGAAGCAGTTGTCGTAGTGTAGATTGGTTGGCCAGATTCGGTGTATAGCCCCACATCATCGCCATGAGCCGCCGGATGGCAGAAATGATAGCCGTTATTTATCGCATTGAACATTGGTGAAGTATTGGTTGGGTCAATGATGGAATCGTCCTGCCAACCAGCGGGAGTAATTGAAGCAATCGCTTGATTGCAAGTCCGACCATGATAACCCGAAGACGACCAAAGCATTACTGATGGAAACAGGGCTTTTTTGAGATAGGTCGCATTCGGATTTTTTTCATAGGTATTAATCTTATTCAAGAAGGTTGTAATCTGATTGGTGTTATCAATCGAAGCCCGACCAACATAGACATCAGCAAAGAAATCAACTGTATCATAGCCAGCTTCGCCAAAGATGCCATTATTATTGCCGTCCCAAGACCATTGCAAATCACTGTAGTAGAGGTCGCAGGGGATATTACCAGTATTACTCCCTACTATCGCTCTTGCCCTTCTGCCTGGAACTATCGCATTGTCGCCTGCCAGCAAGACATATTTTAGACCGTGGTTAGTGAAATAATCAATAATGAACTTTCTTATCTTCTCTTGAGTGTCGCGCCCAGTATAATTAGCAGTAATCCAATCTACCGATTTTATTTCGGTTTTAAATCCTTTTTTCGTGCGCCAATCCGCTAAGGGTTGGAAATTGGTGACAAAAGAATTGCCCGTAATTATGACATAGTCAATATCGGGATTATCAGTAGCCCGAACTGGTGGGGCAAATTTTTCTAAATCCTCAGGATTGATAACCAAGGCTTCAATATCTTTAGCAAATAACTCCTTCTGGTTTTGAGTTAATTCCATTGGTATCACTTTTCCTTCTTCATAAGTCATGGACAAAGTGAGTTCGGTATAAAGGCTAAGTTTGCCAGTCAAAGGGACATATTGCAAAGGATAGACGGCAAAGCCACAAATCCGATAACCACTTTTGGTTCCAGTATAATTAAAGTCAACCAATTTACCTGGATAAGGCTTGGCTGATTGATAAGTCACTTGGTCTGGACCAACCAAAGCATCCGAATTTGGAGCCGATATTGGTTTCGGTGGTTGGGCAGGATGGATTGAATATGTTCCGGGCAGTTCGGTTCTTTTGGTTTGAGTAACTTCAATCTTTGTCACTGTAGCGTTGGCAGGTACTAAGACATAGAACACCGCTTCCGGCAAAATTGGTTTACCAACCTCAGAAATTGAAGCGAAATTGGCAAGTTGTGGCACATCGAAACCATTGGCTTTGGATAGAGTGAGTTGGTTTGGGTTAAACGTCAATGTCTTGGTGATGACACCAGCATTTAGACTAATCGCCAATAGTAAATAACTAATGGCGAATATGGTGATATGTTTTTTCACTTTACCTCCTACATGTTTATAACCACAGCTAACCGCAATGAGCCGGATGGTGAAGATTTGTCTCATTGTTGTTAATCTGTAGTTGGTTTTCGTTTTGGAAAAAAGAAGTCAATTTCACGCTCTGGATTTTCATCCGGATTGGCGGCGTGAACGACATTTCTCCGAGTTGAGGTGCCAAAATCGGCACGAATTGTACCCGGTTTTGCGCTTTTTGGATTAGTGGCACCAACTAATTCCCGAAGCCGCTTTTGAGCATTCTTCCTGGCTAAAAGTAAAGCCAAGACCGGACCTTCGGTGATAAAATCAATTAAGGGCAAAAAGAAATCTTTTTCCTTATGGACAGCGTAAAATTCTTTCGCTTGCCGACGCGTCAATCGAGTAAATTTCATATCCATTATTCGAAATCCGTCCTTTTCGACTCTTTTGATAATTTCGCCGATGAGTCTTCTTTTCACCCCGTCCGGTTTTATCACCAAAAGCGTCTTTTCTATCTTAATATTTCATTATACTGATTTTTTTTCTAAAAGTCAATCTCAATCAAT
>JBDRUX010000017.1:0-31295 GCA_039801565.1 Caldifarciminota bacterium | reverse complement strand
TTTTTCGTCAGGGCAGCGTTTCAGAGGAGGGAAAAACCCCTCATAACGCATTCGATAGTCCTGTCCAATTATAAAAGTCGCAATCCCTTTTTCGTCAGGGCAGCGTTTCAGAGTATTATGATACTAAATATTGCAATAATATCAAAATTATCATTATGCGTCGCAATCCCTTTTTCGTCAGGGCAGCGTTTCAGAGCAAATTTTAGGTGCGGAAAACAAGCGAAAAGTCATTTTTGCTTGGAGTCGCAATCCCTTTTTCGTCAGGGCAGCGTTTCAGAGGAATCTTGCCAAAACCCGGCTTCATCAAATACTACAACTAAATGTCGCAATCCCTTTTTCGTCAGGGCAGCGTTTCAGAGGGCGGGCTTTCTAAACCCTTAATTATCCTATACTTAAAGTGTTGCATTGTATCAACTGCCAATTTCTGTCCCATAATTACCAACTTTTCCAATCGCCAAAAACCATTAAAATTACTCTAACTCCTTACATTTCAATATGCTATCAATTTTGGGTTGACCCCTATCATTTTTGGACAATTTGCGTCAACCCAAAAATACTTCAGTAGCATTCAAGCAATCCTGTTCGCCGAGCTTTATGCCCCAACCTACCAACTTGTCAAAGAGCAGTAGATTATTTGACCCGACTAATCTTAATATTAATTTTTGTAATGTCAATAGTTGATTTTTGTTTAATAATTTATATCTCCAGTTGTCTTAATCGGGCGATACGGGCTTGAATTGGCGGATGGGTGGCAAATAAGTTAGCTACGCTCATCTTATCTTTACCAAAGGGATTGGAGATAAAGAGATGCGCTGTGGCATCCGAGGCAGTGCGTAATTTACCCGTATACCGACCAATCTTTTCTAAGGCGTCAGCCAAACCGTCCGGATGCCGAGTGAGATAAGCACCTGAGGCATCGGCTAAATATTCCCTTTCTCTTGAAATTGCCGCTCGAATCAAGACGACTAAGATTGGAGCAACAATCGCTAAGGCAATACCAGCTAAGACTAATATCCCTTCAATTCCCCCGCCGCTGCGTCTCGAATCGCGCCGCCTGGGCATAAAGAACATTGAACGCAAGAATAGGTCACGGAATAAAATTAAAAGACCACCAATGATGGCTACAATCGTCATCAATAAGATGTCATAGTTTTTGATATGGGAGAACTCGTGGGCAATCACACCTTGCAACTCTTCTCGGTTCATCATATCTAAAAGTCCGGCAGTTACCGCAACTGAGGCGTGACGAGGATTGCGTCCGGTGGCAAAAGCATTGGGTGCTGGGTCATTAATAATATAGACCTTTGGTTTCGGTATCCCGGCAGCAATGGAGAGTTCTTCAACCACATTGTGTAATCGGTGATACTCTTCGGGGTCAGCCGGCTTTGCCCCGCTTATCGCTAATGCCAACTTATCGGAGTTATAATAGAGAATTAGATTGTAAAAGATGATAAATAAACCAAAAAGGACATAGCCGGAAGTTCCCCAGTGAAAGATATTGGTTAACGCATAACCAACTATTGCCAAGATAAGACTGAAGCCAATAATGAAAAGGGCGGTGCGCAGTTTGTTTTTGCTAATCAGCGAATATAAGGTCTCACGCATAAGAACTGCTTAGGGCTTTTAGACGAATTTCACCTTTACCGGCTCCTTTTCGGCTTCCGGTATTGAATAAAAGTCTTGGGGTGTGAAGCGGAAAATTGCAGCAATGATATTACTGGGAAACTTCTGAATTGCGATGTTGTAAGCCATTACGACATCGTTATAGAATTGACGGGCAAAGGCAATCTTGTTTTCCGTAGCCGAAAGTTCTTCTTGCAGTCTTAAGAAGTTCTCATTGGCTTTTAAGGCCGGATAGTTCTCTGCTACCGCAAAAAGGGTCTTAAGCGCTGAGGTCAATTGGTCATTGGCTTTTGCCACATCACCTGGAGTCTTGGCACCAAGTGCAATTGACCGTAATTCTGCCACTTTTTCTAAGACTTCTTTTTCATGAGCCGCATAGCCTTTAACCGTCTCGACCAGATTGGGAATTAAGTCGTAGCGCCGTTTCAGTTGGACATCAATCTGATACCAGCCATTTTTCACTTGATTCCGTTTGACAACTAATGAGTTATAGGTGATTATCACAAAAAGGACAATCACAACCACGATAGCGATTATCCAAATCATTTTACTCCTTTTTTTAAATAAATATAGTAGACAAAATCAATTAAATGTCAATACAAAATCGGGCGGTGCTATGATTTTCAGTGGGTTAAATTAGACTAACAATTAATTTGCGGAAATTTTGCTGGTTGAAAAGATTTTAAAAGTTAAAGCCGCCAAAGATAATAATCGTAAGGTTGACAATAACCGTCTGCTTAGTAAAATAAGAATTGTAATGCCTACCCTGGACAAAGCCACCGAGTTTATCAGTGGTAGTTTAATGGTTAAAATTAAAGAAGACCTCAAGAACTTTCGGATTTTTAATAAAGGTGATTTACTAAGTGTTGCCTATTATCATAGTCGCCGTTTCTTTCTTACTTTACCGGGTTGGCAATTAAGAATTAATCCGGATTTAAAAGGCAAAAAGCCTGACCTGGTGGTGCTACAAAATGATGAAATCCAAGCCTTGCTCCAATTTGAATTTGCCTTGGTTCCAAAACAATTCCGCTATTTTCCTAAGGTGATTTTTGAAGAGAAAGCAGCAATGCTTAAAAGTTTAGTGGCAGTCTATAAAGATAAAAAAATAAAAGGCTGGTTATTTGGCATCTATGATACTGACGAAGCAGTGTTTTATCCGACCCTTACTGATAAAACCGTAGCCAGCCAGTTATCTTTTTTATCAATCAATGTTCGGGAGTTTCAAGACTATGCAGTTTGGCGCAAACGTTGGGATGAATTGAAAGAAAAAGTTTTATAAATCATTTTGATTTGACAATCATTTTAAAAAGGCTATTATTCAAGGACGGAGGCGGATGGGTGCTGGTGTGCCTGGCGGACTTCAAATCCGTATGGTCGGCGACAAGTCGACCGGTAGGTTCGATTCCTACACGCCTCCGCCAATTACGATAATGCGATTTTTGAATTAGAAAGGAGCAAGTATTATGCGAAATTGCCTAATTATTACGATTGCCACCCTTTTAAGCATTGGATTAGGTCAGGATGTGAAGGTGGCTTCTGGCAAATTAAGTTTTGACGGCTGTGTTTGGGGGAAATATTATTATCTTTCCAACCGTGACTCCAACCAAGTTGAAACTAATACAAATAGCTTTGCTCGGTTATGTGGTTTTTTAGGTATTACCGGAACGATTAGCGATTATGCCAAAGTTCGGTTTTATCACGATTTGGCTGATTTTACTGGGGCACCGACCTATGACATTTTTATGATTTTAAGTCATAAGGGTTATGAGTTAAGAGTTGGTCAATTTAAGCCACCCACTGGCATCGAAAATTTAACACCGCCCCCAAAACTTGATTTTATTGATTATACAACTTTAAGCAAACACCGTACCGCTATTGGTCCAACGCGGGATATTGGTTTACAAATAGCCACTAAACAGAAATTTGGGGAGTGGGCATTTGCGATAATAAATGGCAATGGTCGCAATCAATTTAAAGATAACAATAAATGGAAAGATATAGTAAGCCGATTAGTCTTCACGCCGGATTCGAAACTTGGAATAACCTTGGGTGGTAATATCTATTGGGGCAAAGCCGGTCCGGATAGTGCTTTATTTACCGTTCAACGCTTTGGCGCCGAACTGGCTCTCATCCTTACCCAGCTCTTTTTTAAATCCGAAATTGCGATGATTAAAGATAGTAATGTGACTAACCAGGGGCTATATCTTGCTACCGGCTACCGCTACGAAAACCTTCAACCAGTAGTGCGATTGGAATTTTATGGTAAAAGCGAATTCCTCTTGGCAATTACTGGTGGCATCAATTGGTTTATAAAAGGAGACAATATTAAACCAATGTTAAACTACACTTATACTGACGATAAAATTTCCAAGGCAAAGAGCCATAAGATTTCAGCTCAACTGCAGTTCAGTTTCTAAATAAAAAATCCGCCCTTTTCGGCGGATTAATATATAAGGATGCCACCTCTTTTATCGAATTCTTATTATATTATAATTACTTTTTGAGATTAAGTCAAGATAAAAATGCACGTAGTCACACACTATACCCAGTCTTATTAAACAACCAGTTTTTAAATTATGAAAAGAACTTAGTTCGGTTTATTTAATAGCCCGATATTTTTCTAAGACATCTTTTTCAATTACTTTGCCTGTCTTTAACCCAATCCTTCACAATTTCAGCGAGTCTTTACTCATACCGGATTTTATGAACTGCGGTTTTAACCTGTTCAATCTTTATATTCAATCCTTGTGCACTCTTTTTGATTTTGGGTTGACAATATTTTCTTTATTCTAATCGCTTAATACTGAATTGATAATCTTTTAAAAAGTAGCTTTCTGAATAAATTTGCAGTCGGTTCTTTGAAAATACGACCGAAGACGTACCTCAAGCCCCAAATAAATTCAAGGCAAGGTTTAATGGTTCAAAAGGTTAAGTTGTTTAAAAGTTGATATCATTTACTTTGCAGGCTACGAAGGGATACGCCCAAAATACCTTCAACTCCTAAAATGATTATTAGTCCTTTTGATTCAATATTAGCAGGATAGGCGAATTCAAAATAGAGACCGGTAGGCAGAGATGAATAAATTTTGCCTTTCTCCCAACCATAAGGGTTATATACTTTTAACCCAATAAATGGTAAAAATCCTGTCACATTCCTTTGCTCTTTAGGAATTTCCTGCCAAATCATATTGGGCCAATAGAATGTTTTAATTCCACTATAAACCGAAAGAAAATCCCGCAACCTTTTGCCTAACATCAGAACCCCGAAAGGTGCCAGTTGTAACTCATTGAAGACGTAATCAAAGCCGATGAGCGTTGCCAGGCCGAATTGATTATAACTCGGTTTATTCGGTCCACCGATTGTCGAAAATTTGAGATGTAAGCCAATTGAAGAGTTGTTCGAGGTATTGCCTTGAATTCCGACATCCAAATTTTCCGTTACGCCGAATTGAAGGTATCCCCCAACGGTCTGAAATTTGGTATGGGATTTATAGCGAATCGCCGTATCGCGGGCTGGTCCAGAAAAGTAAACCGGAACCGTTAAATAGCCAACATAACTTACCTGTCCTAAGCCACGAGTTGCAGCATCTTGGCTTTGCGCCCATTGCGAATAAACCAACGTGAAAAATAAGAGTATAATAGCCAAGAGGAAAAGGGAACTTCGGCGCATTACCCTAAAACCCATTTGTTGCCATGGTTAGACCCACTTTTCTTATTTAAGTTATCGTAATTGGGTGGCGATAAGTATCGTTTTGCGAATAAATTCGGTTTTGCCATTTTCGGCAATCCCTTTGAGATTTAGGATATAAATACCAATCGGCAACCGCTCACCTCGCTCATCAGTACCATCCCATTGCACTTCGTAATAACGACCTGGCACGTTTTTCATCTTCAACCGTTCTGATGGTACTACTAATCTTCCTTCCAAATCGTATATTTCCAAATAGAGTCGGTAGGTACTTGGTGAGTTAAGCTTGATGGTCATAACTTCGCCCCGGCTTGGTGCAAAGGGATTTGGTATTATGGTATCAATTCGCATCGTTGCCGCCGAAGGCATAAATTGGGAAGTGTCTTTTAAGTCTGCCGGGAATCGAACTAATATCTGATAACCAGTATTAAATGGATAATCGGTATCGTATTGACCGACGATACCGGTTACTCGGATGCGCTTATCCGTACTAATCCAATTTAAAGGTATCATTGTATTATTTAAAACCCTCACCGTAATGGCCGGGCTGCCATTCCGAATAATAAAGTTTTGGGCACTGCCCGATGTCACAGGTAGTGAATTGACATCCCCAACCACTGTGATTAAATCACTCTCCATTGATTCGGTTAAAGGCAAACCAAAACGAAGTTCTCGAGGATAGATTGGAATTAATACCGAATCCATAAGATAAGCAACACCATTAGCGATTTCTGTCAGACCATTATATTCGGTCACTTTGCCAATACATTCAAATTCAGCCCCAATGGAATCGAGCCAATTGGTTTGGTTATTATTTACCATCATCGAATAAGCATTAATTCCACCAGTGCTGTCTTGGATAAAGAAACTGGTCGAATAGGAACTACCAAAAATTCGATTTGGACCAGTTAATCGGCCTCGAACTTTGACATATTGCCCCTCATAAGCGGATGTGAATCCATCCGAACCTGGTCTTTGGACTTCGTTTACTGGCAGTAAAGGCAGCTCATCGCGTAGATTGCGCGAAAAATCGGTCCGAAATCTTGGAACAATTTGGTAACCGGTATTAAAAGGTGGCGTAGTGTCGGTCGTGTATTGCGATTTGATACCAATCACACTAAAAGTGTCGAACACCACCAATAAACTCGGAATATCAGAATCGGCGTCAATATACAAAGTTCCACTTCCCGAGCTGTCAAAGACTAAATAACTTGTATTACCTTCCAAGACAAAGGCATTGCTATTTATTCCAACCAATTTTACCAAACTGCCTTCATATTCTTCCCGATTTATTCTCTGGCAATTTAAGACAACCGGTTCGGGTAAAGGATGATTAGTTCCGACGACGATGATTTGGGGCGAAATTATTTCGGTCTTGCCACGGTATTGATAAATCTTCCCTGTTACTATTACACTATCGCCCAGTTTTAATTGAAATATTCTTGCGCCATCATAGATATTAACCCCAGCGGTGTGGTCTTGAATGTAGAGGTCGGTTCGGTTCCGGGCAAATACCCCGAATGGCACCGTAACGATACCAGTCACGGTAACAGTTGAGTCCAGCAAATCCGGAATTGTGTTATTATCCAAATCTCGAATTGCCTCGGCAATCGTCATAAATTGATAACTGCCCCCCAAATCAAACCAAAATCTCGGCATAATCTGATAACCACCAAAATGGGGTGGATTATAAACAAATTGGGAAATCACACCAACCAGATTAAAACGATTAATCGGAATTGGTTTACCAACAATATCCGAACAATTACCATCAATTCTGATGGTCCCGGTTCTACCTTGTTTATCTTCAATTGTATAATTGGTATTGCCGGCAAAAGTATCGGTTGGAGCATTAATGATTCGCACACTATCAATTTGGATAAACCACCCCTCGTTTTCCACATAGCCACCCGCAGTGTCAATGACACCAACTTCGGGAATTGTCATTAGCTTAGGCAGGATGAAATTACCTCGGCTATGGATAGTTAAATTCCGAAGCGCTTTCAATTCGGTTAAGCCAGCATAAACCGTGCAGCGACCAGTTACCGTAATATAGTCCCCAATACTTAATCGATTGACCAAGGTGTCATAAAGGGCGACGCCACCAGTTGAATCTTGGATAAAACCAGGTCCAGAATAACCAAACTGATTAGCTACCGTGACGATGCCACTAATGGTTACTATCGAATCTTTTAACAAGGGAATTCCTTGATTGTTATTCCGCCGCAAGTCCCGGATTGGACGGGATTGACCCAAACTAATAGCGACCAACCCAATTGTCCAAATTATAACCCAACCCAGCCGATTGAACATTCCCAATTTCATCTCAAACTCATCTCGAATCGTCTGGCTACTTCATCCAATGCCCGTTTTGGTGACAGTTTTAGTCGTAATGCCTGTTCCAGCCCCTCTCCTAAGTACCTCCTTCCCGCAAACCACTCTTCACCTCGGGGTTCAAAATAAGCATAATCCAATTGCCTCAAAGTTTCCTCGAGACCCTTAATCTTTTTGATAAGACTTTGCATTTCAGGCTCATTCAAAGAACTTTTTCGGATCGGGCAATAAAAAGTAGCACTCGCCCAGCGTGCTTGATTTTTAGGATTAGTGAACCACTTAATAAATTGCCAAGCCGCAGCAGTTGCTTCCGGTTTGGCTTTGCGAAAAATAGCGATATTGGTCCCATAAATCAATACGGCTGGTTTATCCCATTGGGGAATGGGTGCTAATCCGATTTCGAAGGTCATCTTATCCCGCATAAATGCCCAGGAGACACTCGTCCCCCAAATCATTGCCAACTTTCCAGAAAGAAAATCATTTTGTGGTTCGTAACCAGTAACAAAGTTTTGACAAGAATCCTTATTAACCAGGTCAACAAGATATTCTAAGGCAGAAACTCCGGCTGGGGAATTGACCAAAACCCGCTTTGTCTTTTCGTCAAAGAAAGCACCGTTCTTTTGTAAAAGCATACAGCCAAACTGCCAAACATTTACACCGCCACCCGTTCCCCAAATGTCTTTGATGCCGTCGCCATTGGTATCTTTAGTCAAAATTTTACATACCGTCCGAAATTCTTCCCAAGTTTTCGGGAATTCTCTTATACCATTTGCTGCCAACAGTTCTACATTATAAAAATAGACCGGCACACTTTTATTAAATGGAAAAGTTAGCAGTTTGCCATCCCAAGAGTTGTCTTCAATAAAAACTGGGAAGATGTCAGCCAAATCGGCTGAAGTCAGTCCGTTTGGTCCTTGGATTAAGGAATCAATCGGCAATAATTCACCTTGCTCATAGAATTGGGTGGTCCAAGATTCATAAACCTGAGCAATGGTTGGTGGATTTTGAACTGCGATTGCTCCCATCAATTTTTGGGCTAAGGCTGAATAATCGCCCATACTGATTGATTTAATCTTGATATTAGGATGCTCTTTCTCAAAATCGGCAATCATCCGGTCTAAAGTTTTACCCAATGGCCCGCCCATCGCATGCCAGAAGGTCACCTCCGTCACTTTTTTCGGAGATTGACAGGAGAACAGAAATAATAGCAGCAAAAGCCATCGAAACCAACTATCCAACTTTGCCCCCCCCTCCTCTTACATTTGAACCTCTTAAACCAACTTGAACCGTTTAATTCCCCAAGGATAAGCAAATAACATTTCTATCATTGTGCAAACGAGGCCAAACAATTTCACTTCACCAATTTGTAACCCGAGGGAACCTCAAAATTTTTATCTGGTACTTCCCCTAACTTGATTGATTTAACCTCGCTATAAGAATAGAAAGCCGCTTCGTCTGTCCCAGATGATTTATCTTCCCCCTTCTTTGCTAAAGCTTGAGCAAGCATCTCATCCCAATCCTTTGCTGTCCTTTCTTTCTCGCCCGATTTCTCCGCCAAAGTCCATTTTATTTCAGTCACAATTGGATAGCCCTCAATTTTCTGTAGCTCTTCTTTTAGATTTATCATCTTCTTGTTAACATCATCCGGCTTCATTGCGAACATTGAAGTAATGAATTCACTGCCCAATCGTTTCATCTCCTCCGGTGAAACCTTTGTTTTCATTTTGGCCATAAACATTCTATTAAACTCATTCTCTTCCTCTTCCAATTTCTTTATTAATTCACTCCTCGGCGTTACCCAAAGGGCTATCTTCATTACACTTTGCGTCTTTTCTTTCGTTTCAATTTCTTGTAATTCTAAGGTCCAAGTTGCTAAGTATTCGCTACAAGGGAAACTATTTATTGGCTTTTTATTTCCGGTCGCCTTAACCGAAAATTCCGATTTGACTATTTCGTATTCCAACTTTTCCTCTTTGGGTTTTTCTTGCATTGGAATGAAATTGAGCGAATCAATCGGCGATTCGGTGTAATTTTTTTGATTATGATTCACGTTCCAAATAACATTCTTATCCAATCGCGTAATGGTAACTTGGCGTTGCGGTTTACCAGCAACCGTACCTAAAATACCACCGGTGATTTTGATGGTAGCGTCTTCAGCTTTCTTTAGTCCTTTAATTTCTGTCTTAATAGTTGATTCAATACTACCCATTCCGCCAATCATACTGATTTTAGTATAATTCTCAATAACCGCATCCGCATCTAATAAACTCAATACGATGCCAAGAAGAATTAAAACCAATCTCTTCACATTGCCTCCTTGTTTCGTTGCTCAATTATACCGAAAGCAATCGGTTCGTCAACAAAATAAATTAAAACCAAAATGGTTATTAATATTGACTAAAGCCAAAAATTACTTATTATTTTATTTCAATGCAATTGGTTCATAGTTTTTGGTTTTACCGCACCTCAGGCGGAGTAACAACTAACAAGGAGGATTTTTGGCAATAATTTCCGAAGCAAACAAAAAACAGATTCAAGAGATATTGAAAAATCTGGTTAATAAAGTAGTTATTCACTTTTTTACCGAACCAGACAAATCGGATTTGCCAACCATTGATTCGTCAAGCCAAGATTCCCAGCGGGAACAAGAGGAATGTGCATCTTGTCATTTAACCCTTGAACTATTGCAGGAACTGACCAATCTTTCGGATAAATTGGAGTTAAAAGTTTATGATATTCTAAAAGACCAAGCCGTGGCAAAACAGTTCGAAATTGATAAAGTCCCAGCAATTGTCTTAGAAGGCGAAAGAATTTACGGAATTCGTTTCTTTGGTATCCCCTCCGGCTATGAATTCGCTGTGCTGTTAGAAGATTTGGTTGATGTCTCGCGAGGCGTAACCGATTTAGCGCTGGAGACAATCACTCAATTGAACACCCTGATCCGTCGGATTCACATTCAGGTCTTTACCACCCCAACTTGTCCTTATTGCCCAATTATGGTCCGAATGGCACATAAATTCGCTTTAATGAGCGAGCGGATTAAAGCGGATATGGTCTCTTCGGTCGAATTTCCCCAACTGGCTGATAAATACTCAGTCTTGGCAGTTCCTAAAACGATTGTCAATGATGGCTTGGTTGAAATTGACGGTGCATTACCGGAAAATGCATTCCTGCAGGAAGTGATGCGTGCCGCTTAATCATACTATTAACTAATAGCAAAGGGGTCAATAGCTATTAGGAGGAATTGATGAAAGAGGAATTATTACTCAAGACCGACCCGGAAATCTTTCAAGCAATTCGGCAAGAGACCAATCGCCAACATTCAACCTTAGAGTTAATCGCTTCGGAGAATTTCTGCTCGGAAGCGGTCTTAGCTGCGTTGGGTTCGGTATTAACAAATAAATACGCTGAGGGATACCCTTATTCTCGCGATAAAGAAGGCAATATCAACTTTACTAAAGATGGCCGTTATTATGGGGGTTGTGAATTTGTTAACACCGCCGAGCGACTGGCGATTGAACGGGCGAAAAAACTCTTTGGCGCCGAACATGTTAATGTTCAACCCCATTCCGGAACTCAAGCCAATCTATCCGCTTATCTCGCTTTTGCTAATCCTTTTGACACAATCTTTGGTCTTAATCTAACCCACGGTGGCCATCTCTCCCATGGTCATCCGGTCAATTTTTCGGGCAAATACTTTAATGTTATTCACTATGGAGTATCGCCCGACACGGAAATGCTCGACTACGCCCAAATTCGGAAAATGGCAAAAGAACATAAACCAAAAATAATTATCTCAGGCGCTAGTGCCTATCCGCGGACAATCTTTTTTGACAAGTTTCAAGAAATTTGCGAAGAGGTCGGTGCGGTCCAAGTTGCCGATATCGCTCATATCGCTGGTTTGGTTGCGGCTGGTTTACACCCCTCACCGATTCCTTATGCCGATGCGGTGACAACTACAACCCATAAAACCTTACGGGGACCAAGAGGGGCAATTATTATGTGCAAGGCAAAATACGCCGAGGCAATTGACAAGATGAATTTCCCCGGCACCCAAGGTGGTCCTTTAGAACACGTCATCGCTGCAAAAGCGGTCTGTTTTCAAGAGGCGCTACAGGAAGATTTCAAACAATACCAAAAACAAATTCTTTTGAATGCCAAAAAACTCGCCGAGACACTCACCAGCTTAGGTTATCGTTTAGTAGCCGGTGGCACTGATACCCATTTGATGCTGGTGGACTTACGAAATAAGAATATTACCGGCCGGGATGCTGAAAGGGCTTTAGGTCAAGCCAATATTACGGTAAATCGAAATACCATTCCGTTTGACCCTCAAAAGCCTTTCATTGCTTCTGGCATCCGATTAGGCACACCGGCTTTGACGACACGAGGAATGAAAGAAACTGAGATGACCAAGATTGGTAAGCTGATAGACAAGGTTTTGAGTAATATCGGCAACGAAAAAGTTTACCAGCAAGTTGCCGCTGAGGTAAAAGAACTGGTTGAGGCATTTCCACTTTATGCGGAACGGCGAGCAACTTATGAAACATTAGCGAAGCGTATAAAACAACAAGGTTGAATAGGCTATAAATCGTTCAAAGAGGCGTCTTATGACTGAGATATCCGAAATTTTTGCCCGTGAGGTCTTAGATTCACGGGGAAATCCGACAATTGAAGTTGACTGTTTTCTTGCCAGTGGCACCCGCGGCCGAGCGGTGGTTCCATCCGGAGCATCAACTGGAACTTATGAAGCATTAGAACTCCGCGACAATGACCCAAAACGCTATTTCGGCAAAGGGGTCAAAAAAGCAATTCGTAATGTTAATGAAATAATCGGACCTGAGATAGTGGGAATGGATGCCTTAAATCAAACAATGATTGATAAAAAGCTTTTGGAACTGGATGGCACCGAAAATAAATCTAACTTGGGTGCGAATGCGATTTTAGGTGTTTCTTTGGCTGTTTGCCGAGCTGCTGCCCAATATCTTGAATTGCCACCTTATCGTTATTTAGGTGGAATATCCGCCCGGATTTTGCCTGTTCCGCTGCTCAATGTGATTAACGGTGGTGTCCATGCCCCCAACAATTTGGACCTTCAAGAATATATGATTGTTCCAGCCGGTGCCGATTCCTTTGCTGAAGCAGTAAGATGTGCCGCTGAAATCTATCAAACTTTGAAGAAATTATTAGGCGAGAAAGGAATGAACGCAACTGTCGGCGACGAAGGCGGTTTTGCCCCAGATTTCAATTCCAACGAAGAACCATTAGAACTGATAATGTCCGCTTGCGAAAAAGCTGGTTATGAGCCTGGTGACGATGTATTTTTGGCATTAGACCCAGCGGCCAGTGAATTCTATGTTAATAACCGCTATGAGTTGAAACTGGACAATAAAAAACTGACAAGCGATGAATTAATTGAACTTTACACCAGCTGGATTGAGCGCTACCCAATAATTTCGATTGAAGATGGCTTTGCCCAAGATGATTGGCAGGGTTGGATTGCCTTTACTAAAAAGTTGAATAAGAAGATTCAGATTGTTGGTGACGACATCTTCGTTACTAATATCAAACGGTTGAAAGAAGGAATTGAGAGAGGTGCTGCTAATGCTATTCTGATTAAACTGAACCAGATTGGGACAATCACGGAGACCTTAGAATGTATCGAATTGGCGAAGAGCGCTGGCTTTCGGACTTGTATCTCACATCGGTCGGGTGAGACCGAAGATACTTTTATTGCTGATTTAGCGGTGGCAACTAATGCTGGACAAATCAAAACCGGCGCCTGCGCACGGTCAGAGCGAACCGCTAAATACAATCAACTTTTAAGAATTGAAGAAGAGAGCGGAGCAAAATTTATCGGCAAAGAAATCTTTGCCTTAAGTTATTAGAAACCAAGGGAATAGGTTTGAGCCTTAGATTTTTCAAAAGATGAAACGGAAACTTTACAAGCCGATTCGACGCCGAGAAAAAAGAATCTATACCCATTCAGTGCGTCATCATAAAAAACTACGCCGGCTCATTCTTCTTTCTCTAATATTGGGGTTATTGCTATTAATTTTCCTGCCCGGGCACAATGGTTTGATAAGTCTTGCAGCAAAACGATTGGAAATCCAACGACTTCACAACGAAATTGAACGACTAAAGATTGACATGGAATTAATTCAGGCAAAGATTGCCAAAACCGAAGACCCCCGATTCATCAAACGCTATGCCTATGAACATTATGGAATGATACCCAAGTCCGACACTCTAAATCCTACCCCAAAACCACCCAACAATTAAACCCATTAAACTTTTGAACTCTTTAGACTTCAATCAGGTTCATCCAGCTTTTGCCCGCCAGGATAGAATTCGAACCTAAAGATTAACTCCATATCCCTAATCACCTTGGCAAGAAAACCTTTACTCACCGAATAAAGGAAAATCCACAATCTTAACTTTTGGTTAAGGCAGGTTGTTGCCTTTTTAAGTCAAAGCACCGCTAATTAATCACCATCTTCTTGGTTGCTTGACAGTTTTTAGCCTTCAGACGACAGAGATAGATGCCGGCAGGCACCTTTCTTCCTAACTCATCGGTTCCATTCCAAATCGCTATAGCCTTTTGGTCAGAGATGATTGTCTTAACTTTTGTGCCCCTAATGTCATAAATAGCAATCTCAGCCTCAGTAGCATCAGTCAAGATGAGTGAGAACTTAACCATTCCTTTCGAAGGATTCGGTTCAATCTGGAAAAGTTTTGAATTCTTTTCGCTCTCATCAATTCCAATCGGATAACCAAAATCACAAAAGTAAAGTTTATAAGGTGGCAAGTCACCTTGGGTCCAGATACAATAACAACCGCAACAGTTGGGAAAATAGACTGGTTCATTAATCTGAAACCGCTCGTGAAAAGTTCCGGATGCATACCAGCCACCCATCATAAAATAATACAGGTGATAGAAGATATCAAAGTCATCGTCTTGCCAAAATAGATAACTCCAAGTTGTGCCAATCGTCGAAAGAACCGGTGCTGATGAATAGCCAGGGGTATTATAACCTCCACCATTTCCGCCATAGAAATGCGCTTCCATATTACCCGATGAACTATCCTGCCAACAAGCCGAAAGTTCATCCTCACCGTGGGAAAAATCTAAACTGGGTTCGCGCAGTGGATACCAATGGCCTTGTAACATACTAATCTCTGACCAAACACTGCCTTCTTGATTACGAGCAAGAATCTGGTACGGCGTATAACACAATGAATCATAATACTGCCAGATGACATAGATTCGATTATCTGGTTGATAGATACCAATCGCTGGATAAGTGTGAACTGCGGCTTCGCTACCATATGTACTGATTTGAAACGTATCACTTAAATTCATCAAATCGTAAGAACGGTAGTAGATTCGATATTCTCCGAAGGTATTATCAGCCCAAACGATATGGACAAGATTATTCTGGTCAACCACCAAAGCTGGGTTAATGGAATTACCTGGTGTTTCACTGATGTTACGCGGTGGCGAACGAATATCCAAACAATAATAGTAAACTTCGTAGGTATGGTTAATTGTATCGTAGACTTGATAAACGATATGGCGAAAACCTCTTTGGTCAATATCAATTGCCGGATAAATACCCAAGGTGACGTTACGGGATGATTCCCAAGAAGCCCCGCGATTGGTACTACGAACATATTTCACTGAATCATTGGAATAAAATACAATATGAATAGTGCCATCCAATTCGTGAAGCATCGCTATCTTATGACTATTATTCGGTCCAGTGGCGTCGAGCGCATTGGTTGAACATACTAATACTGGGTCAAATTGCGCAAAACTAAATTTGATAAAAAATAAAATGATTAAGAGAAGAGGAAGGTAATTACTCATATAACCTCCAATGCTTTAATCCAAAACCCAAGCATAGAATAAACTAACAAAATAAATTTGATTAGTCAAGCGATTTCGTCAGGGATATTCAATTGACTAAATTAGTTAGCAAAATTAGCAATCTAACAACCTTAAAAACGACCAGCTTAGGTAATGGACTTCTATAGCCATATTATATTTTACTTACGGTTCAAGTTAATACTCCGTTTCTTAACCGACTCTCTGGGCAATGGGTAGGTAAGACTATATGCAAGCCTCTGGACTATCCGATAGGTTGTCTACCTCCTTGCCTACCGGCTAGCCTGGGGGCTAGCCCACCCCCTAGCCCTATGGCTTGCTCTCTCAACAACTTAGCCAATTGCTCTGTAGGTTGACTACTGGTTTACCTACTGGATTAACCAGAAGATTGCACGGTCATCTTTCCAGCAGGTAAGCCAGAGAGCCAGTTAGAGTTGCTAATTCTATTGCTTTAATGGTTCAAAATGTTTAAATAGTTCAGATTGTTTAAGCAGTTCAACCGAAGTAATTAGCCCATTCACCACTGGTTTACTACGCACTAAAATAGCGATACCATCATTTTTCGAACGTTCTGATGAGGGGTTTCCCCTCATCTCCCCAGATTTAAGAAAAAAATTGGGGTTTCAAAGGGGCAAAGCCCTTTGTCTTAAGAAAATTGTTCAATTGGTCCAATTCTCTTCGCCACAAAATTATCTCTCCTTTTTGTGAAGAGCACAAAGGGTTTCTTTAAAATAGTCCAAGATGTTCAAATAGTTTAAATGGTTGGGGCATTTATTCTTTATTATATAAGAAGGCGAGAACATTTTTGTTTTGCAATGCTATAAACCATTGACAAGTTGGGAATTCTTATTTATAAATATATCATGATTGACCTTACAAAGAAAAGAATCTGCGTCACGGGCAGTAAGGGTTTTTTGGGTTCACACCTTCTTGCCGCATTGCGGAAACGGGGCTGTAATAATCTCTTCGAAGCCGATATTGACCGTTATGACCTCCGTCGCGAAAAGGATATTATCCGAATGTATGATGAGACAAAACCCGATATTGTTATCCATTTAGCGGCAAAGGTTGGTGGTATCGGCGCGAATCGGGAAAGACCCGGGGAGTTTTTTTACGATAATTTGATAATGGGAATCCAACTGATTGAGATTGGGCGTCAGCGTCAAATCGAAAAATTTGTTGCATTGGGAACAATCTGTTGTTATCCAAAATTTACACCGGTACCGTTCAAAGAAGAAAACCTTTGGGACGGTTATCCCGAAGAGACTAATGCCCCTTATGGTTTAGCCAAAAAAATGCTTTTAGTCCAATCTCAAGCTTACCGGGCACAATATGGTTTTAATTCAATCTTTTTGATGCCGGTTAACCTTTATGGACCAGGCGACAATTTTGACCCAAAAAGTTCCCATGTAATCCCAGCTCTGATTAAGAAGTGTTTCGATGCGATTGATAATAATAACTCGGAGATTGTAGTTTGGGGTACTGGTAAAGCAACCCGGGAATTTCTTTATGTCGAAGACTGTGCTGAAGGGATTATCTTAGCAACCGAAAGATATGATAAATCCGAACCAGTGAACTTGGGTGCTGGTTTTGAAATATCGATAAAAGAACTGGCCGAACTTATTGCTAAGTTGACTGGATTTAAGGGCAGGGTTGTCTGGGATACTTCCAAACCGGACGGTCAACCGCGTCGTTCCCTTGATACCACAAAAGCGTTCAAGGAATTTGGCTTTAAGGCAAAAACACCATTTGAGGAAGGATTAAAGAAAACAATTGACTGGTATCGTGAACACCGACACCAAATCCAATAAAGTCGAAACCACCTTAGTCATTTTGAATTATAATGAAATCGAAGGCTTAAAACAAATTTTTGACCAGATTCCCTTAGATAAAATTGATGAAGCATTTGTTGTCGATGGCGGTTCTACGGACGGTTCGGTGGAATTTTTAAAAAGCAAAGGGTTAAGGGTAATTACCCAACAACGAAAAGGTCGAGGCGAAGCATTCCGCATCGGAATTAAAGAAGCCAAGGGTGAATATGTAGTCTTCTTCAGCCCGGATGGAAATGAAGACCCTAAAGACATATTGAAACTCTTCAATCTATTAAAAGAAGGTAACGATATGGCAATCGCATCAAGATTCCTACCCGGTGCCAGGAATGATGAGGATGATAAAGTTTTTCGTTGGCGCGCCTGGGCAAACCGCTGCTTTACCTTCATTGCTAATTCGGTCTGGAAAGGTAAGATATCCGATACCATCAACGGTTTTCGTGGGGTTAGGAAAGCCGCTTTTTTGCGAATGCACCCCACCACCGATGCCTTTACCATCGAATACCAAATGTCAATCCGGGCTTTGAAACTCAAAATGAAGGTCGCCGAAATTGCTACCTACGAGGGCGACCGAATTGGTGGCTATGTGAAAGCTAAGTCAATCCCAACTGGTATCCGATTTGTCATTTTTTTAATTAAGGAACTTTTCACCGGTCGCCGTTTTTAAGATTTATTCATCATAGATTATTACTGAGTCGCTGAGATCAAAAGAAGAAAATTTATTCGGTAGCTATTTTAATAGTTCAAATTGTTTAAGCAGTTCAACTGAATTCTATCGCTTTAGTGGTTCAAAATGTTTAAATAGTTCAATTCACCAGAAAAGCCGGTCTGTTTAAATAGAATGTATTTATTGGCTGATAGTAATTTTTTGCGTTATTCTTTTGCTTTTGGATTCCAATCGGAAAAAGTAAATCCCGGAACTTAATTTACTCCCTTTTTCGTCCCGACAATCCCACTCCATCACATAACTGCCTGGCTCAAAGATTTTATCAAAAATAGTGCAAATCTTTTTCCCGTTGTTGTCAAACACGAAAAGTCTTGCCTGTTCTTTATTCAATATCTGCCAATGAATCTTGGCTTTTCCTTTGATAAAAATGGGCAGGACTAAATTGTTGGGTTGCCTTGATGCTTTTATGACTTTTTCTTCAAAAATTCCGGGCACTCTTGGTAACTGAATATCCAGAACAGTCGGTCCAGTAGCGGTGACCAATACACTATCCATTCGCACGGTTTCATAACCAGGGGCAAGGATTTGAAGGGTATAGTAACCGGGTTTTAAAATTCTTCGGTAACGACCAAAGATTGAATCGGCGTAGCGGGGTCGAATCGTCTCCGGTGCGGCATAGGCTTCCAAAACCCGTACTTCGGCTGGAACCGGTTCGCCAGTTTGGGCATCAGTGATATGACCAGTGATACCTGGACCTAAAATCCTTTTAAAAAGATAATAAGAGCCTTGCATCACCTTTTCACAAAGCGAATCCACTCGATAACCAGGTGGTTGATAACTTGTGCTGATTTCGATTGTGAATGGGAAAGTTCCGATTGCATAATAGAGCCAGTTGCGTGCCAAGCCGCCATCAGTCGCATCGCCCCAAATTGGGGTATAAGGTGCACTACCCATATCATTTGGAATCCGATAGGCGATTGATTCAGCAATTGGTCTTATATGGTGAATATCCGGACAATACCGACTACCCCAAAGCCAAGGATAATATACGGATTCGCCGAACCTTGGGTCTTTATCACTATGATAGCAAATGTCAAAGACAAATTTTTGACTATGGGCTAACTCTCGAATCGCTTGGGTTTCCAATTCGGAAAAAGGGGCAGGACCTCGATATTCCCGACTCGCTGGATTAGGGTCGCCCAAATGCCAAAGAAAATCATAATTACGATTCAAATCCACCCCATCGTAATCTGGGTCAAATACACCGTTACCATTATTATCCCGTGCATTCTTCCGCCATGAGTCCTGCACAACATTGAAATTAATATAGTGGCCATCCGGATTCACCATCGGCACAAGCCAAATTTCGTTGGAATCAACCCAGGCTCTAACCTCAAGACTGGTGTCATATCTTGAGAGGAGATTATGCATCATATAAAGGCAGACCTCAACTCCCATCAGTTCGGTGGCATGATGGATACCGTTAAAAAGTAATCTCGGTTCATCTTCAGTTAGGTCTGGGTTATCCGAAATCTTCATTGCGAAAATTGGCAAGTGAAAGAAACTGGTGTGACCAATGATATGGAGCCGACAGATTTCAGGATAATCTAAACTTGCCTGTACCATTTCATCAACCATTTCGCCATAGGTATGATAACGGGGGTCAATGGCAAATACGGTAAAAGGCCAAAGCATTACAGTGGTTAGTCCCAGTATGATGATAGGGTTAAAAACTTTCATTAGCGAGTTATGACAATCTTCTTGACTGGTTTTCGCCAATTCGGAATTGTCGCTAAAGTGGCAAAATAAATTCCCGAAGGTAACTTATTACCCCAACTGTCGGTTCCCTCCCAGACCAAAGAAGGATTAGTACCCAAATTCTGGGGTAATTGGTATCGAAAAACTGCTCTACCCATCGCATCATAAATCATTAATTCAGGTTGCTTCTGCCAATCGCCATCGGATAGCGTGAAACGAATCGTTGTACTTTTGGCAAAAGGATTGGGAGAACAGATAAAGGAAAAATCAGGAGCGGTTGGCAAATTAATCCGCTCATTCTCGACAATTGAAGGATTGCCATTTAAACCCAGCGAGAAATACTGAATGGTATTATAACCAGTGCTATTTATTAAAAGACTAAAATCTAAAATGGTATCAGTAGGAGAGGTGCTAACCGTGAAGGCATAAGGTTCGGTTTCGTTATTACCCTGTCCGCCAACCGAAATTGTACCAAAGAACGCCAGCGAATCAGCCACCGTTGCATTATTATCCAGCGAGCGAAGAATCGCACTAACATTTTCGGCTATTGCCTCTCCCCGGTTAATTAGATAGACCACCAATTGAATTGCCTCACCTGGTTCAGGAATTCGGTTATTATTACCACCAATTGAATCCGATACCGATATACCAAGGATTACGAGCCAAGGTGAAGTGTTAATTGGTGCCAAAGTAGTAAAACGAAGGGCACGGTTGGCTATAATTGGCGCCGCGGTTGAGGAATAGTTGTTATTAAAGACATACTGGATACCGTCGGTTTCAGTTAAATTCTCAATACCAACGGTATTGGAGCTCGCATTGCCAACAGTATGATATTGAAAAATAATTTCGCCATCGCCAGTTGGTGTTGGATAATAATTCGGGTCAAGGAGGATCACCTGGAATGTCTCACGAACTGAATTTTGTTCGTAATGTGCTACATCCTTGAATTCGAAAATCCAACGATGATTGGTCGCATCATAGTATTGATAAATGTCGCCATTGCCACCATGCGATGTATCATTAGGATTCAAATCGTCCCAAAACGGAGCAATCATTGCCGCTGGACCAGCAGTATCCGGAATTGGGGCATTATAGCCCCAACGGTAGTTAGTTCTACCCATTGCCAAAAAACCGTTAGATGCTACTGTCACTTCATTATAGTTTTGACCATAATAGCGAAAGGTGAAGGGAAGGATTAATGTATCAATACCGGCATCAGCATTAGTGATTTGTTCAATTATTGTGCCTAGTCCGGGCGGGGCAATTTCTATCCATTCGTAAGTTGGGGCTCGACCCGAACTGATATCGGTATTATCATAACAATAGTAGCCATAACTATCTGGTCCGGTTGGGTCAACATTTGTTCCAGCTTCGGAGTAAAGAGTAAAAGATAAACTTGTTCGGTAATTATAGGTACCGCCATCGCCGTAGATAAAAATCCTGAAATCTAAGGGATAATTCCTTGGCAAATTTGGTGCTACGGCAAGGGCAAATGGGTCAAAACTATTCCTGCTGGTACCACTTGCCGGAATCGAACCAAAATAACCAAATGAATCGGTAATTGCAAGATAGGGACAATTACTTCTAATTCGAGCATAGACATTATCTAACCCTTCCGCACCAGAATTGCGTAAGGTAAGTGTTAAACGGACATTCTCATTTGGGCCAATTTGACCATTATTATTACCGCCCGGCGCAGAATCTTGCACCCAGGCTCGTTGGTAAACCAATTCACCCGCTTGTACAACTAAGAAAAATGGACTATCCCAGATATGATTGGAATCATCGGCGATATGCAAATTAAACGCTAAGGAATGATTGTTTGGGCAGTTTTCAGCGACCCAAAAAGAGAACCAATTATTTCCAGCTACGACACCACCAGGTTCGATATCATTAAAGTTACCAACACTTTCACTTAAGACGACAAATTCATCAGTGGTGCGTAGAATTGCTGAAACACCGCTTGCTCGCATATTCCCCGAATTGGTGAGATAGACTAAAAGGTTAATCCTTTCCCCAGGATTAATTCTGCCATTACCATTCCCAGGCATTTGGGAATCATTAACTTCGGAATGGTGGTAGCGCAGATATGGCATACTACCAACCCGCACTTGAACACTATCTTCGTAAGGAAAAGCATTAGGAGCTGTGGCAGTAAGATATAAAGTTCCGATATGCTGGGGGGTAAAGGAAAGTGTTACAACACCATTAGAATTGGTTCGACCATAGGTATAAATGGTGCTATCCATTTGGACACAGACCAAAGCCGAACAGACTGGCGCCCCGCTGGCGGTAACTGTAACCATAAGATTGGTAGGTTGGACAAAGACCATTGTGTCATAATCCACTGTTAACTTTTGCGGTTTTCTGGTCCAGAGATTAAGTTCTGGGTCGCCTAAGAGATTCCATTCCATATACCGAGTCTGATTAGGATATAATGAGTCCATAATAAATTTAGCTCTTTTTGCCGCACCGCCCAATGTGAAGATATTGTCTTGATAAAGTGCCTGAAAAAATCCCCTGGTTACCGCACCGCGATATTGGGAGACATGACTGCCAACAACGGTTGTTCCAAAAAACGCCACCGCACCTTTTGGATTTTGAACGGTCCCGGCTCGAACAAAAGCATCGCCCAACATATTCTCACCAGGTGCTAAACTCATCGTGGCACAAGTTCCGGAGATAACAATCGGCAATTTATAGCCGTTATTTGTATTACTCGGGTTAACATTAAACGGACTCCACCAATAACTCACCGCTTGACCCCGATAAATAACAAAGGACCGACCATTAGTAATTGCATTCTCAACATCGGTCTGATTATGGCCTTGGGTATTGATAAAACTGTCAATGTGGACGTAGTTGGCTTGCCGCCAAAAATTATGGATATACCGCACATCCGGCTGATAATAAGGGTCAGGCGGATTATCCTCACGCACAATAGTCGTTCCTTTCACAAACCACAACGAATCTTCCATTCCAATACTCTTCTCATAACCAATACTCTTTGCCACCATTAGACTACATTGTGCCAAAGTTTGACAATGGAAACGACCAATGCACAACTCAATCTGATAATTGCCGGTCATATCCGCATAGTAATCATCATAATAATTATTATAAGCCGGTAATAAGTCCGGACTGCCGACTAAAAGAATATATTCGGGTCTTGGATTCCAAGTGTTATAGGCATTTTGAATGAATGATTTGATTTGAGCCGGTGTATTGCCAATTTGGGATAACGGTATCGCAACAGCTTTCATCCCCTTTTTTGTTTTCCAATCAACAAGTGGTTTTATCGCATTGACAAAATTATCATGGGTGATAACTAAGTATTTAGCTCCGGTTTGAGCAAAGATATCCGAAACAAGCAGAAAAATGCCGATAACCCAAAAACATACCGTTAATTTTTTCATTCTTATTTCTCCTTAGTTATATTAAAATTATACTCCAATTTTATCCATTCGTCAATCAATCGAAAGACAATTTCCATCGGTTTGAAAATAAAACGTGCCATTATCCTGTTATCTCAAATAAGGCGCTATGCCGTGGTCAATTTGTGCCCAAAACGAATTGGTTATCCGCTGCGGGTAGATTATTTATTTCTTTACCAACTCCCGACCTTCGGCATCCTTTAACTTATTGGTCGCGATTAGAATCAAGTCAATTATATACCAGATGCCTAAACCGCCACAGGTAATAAGTTTTAAAATACCCAATCCCACATAACCGAGGTAGAAGCGGTCAATGCCCAAACCACCGAGAAAGATAGAAAAGAGCAGTGCGGTTAACCAGTCCTTACCACCTCTGGCTCGGGTAAGCAATCGAACTCCGCATTTAATACAGACTTCAGCGGCTGGAGTCGTTTCGGCGCCGCAATTCTGACAAAACTTATTGCCGGCTAAAGGCTTTGAACCGCACTGAATACAAATCTCGGCAGTTTCAGCCACTTCTTTACCACAGACTCGACAATACATAACGCCTCCTTTGCTATTACTTTAATCTATTTTAAATAAATTTCAAGTGGTTATTTTTGTTTTTTAACTACTAAACAATCGGCAATTATGTCATGTAACGCTTGTTTTTTCTCGGTAAAACCAGCCATAATGAAACCAATGTAGAGTATGATGCCGGATAAAATTTTAGTAAAATGTCGGCCACTGGCCCGGGCAAAAGAGATTCGGTTTCCGCTTAAGTCCGTAACCATAATTCCTAAAGCAATTTTACCGAGTGTTGCCTGCTGACTTGAACTTTCCATTAGGGCATAGTAAACCCAACCCAATACGAAATAAGATAAGAAAAATCTATTTACCCCGAACGGAATTAACTTTTTAATTAGTATTAAAGGCAAAAACAATTTGCTGAAAATAAGTAATCCGGCAATATACAAAAGAAGACTGTCAATGACCAATGCCCCTAACCTTCGCCAAAATCCTGCATATTCGGCAACTGGTTTTAATGATGTTTTAGTTAGGTTTATGCCGCATTTTATACAGTAATCGGCGGTGGGTTTAGTTTCTGCGCCACAATTTGAACAGAATTTATTCCCCGCTACGGGCTTTGAGCCACAAGAAAGACAAATCTCAGCGGTCTCGGTTAATGCTTTGCCACAGGTTCGACAATAGATATCTTCTCCTTGTTAAATAAATCTCACTTAAGTGAATAATTGGCAAACACCAGCCAATATCAAATCGTTTGTCGTTTTATATTACCGATTAAAAAAAGATTGTCAATCAGAACAATCTTTGTATAATAAATTTAAAAATGAACGATTTTTATAAACGTCTGCAAATCAAAAAGCCAATTATTGCCGATGGTGCAATGGGCACGATGCTTTATTCCTTGGGTGTGCCCAAAGGGCATTGTTACGATGAATTGAATATCTCAAGACCGGCAATCGTCGCTCAAATCCATCGGGCTTATGCGGAAAGTGGCGCTGAAATCATTGAGACCAATACCTTTGGTGCCAATCGGTTCATTTTAGATAAGTATTATGACTTAGGTGAAAAGACCTTTGCGATAAATTACGAAGGGGCAAGAATCGCCAAGGCTAACTGCCCGCATTGTTTTATCGCCGGTTCAGTTGGTCCAATCACTCGACCATTAGAGTTAGCCGAAAAACCAAGCGCTAAGATGATGGCAAAAATCTTTCGCGAGCAGATCGCCGCTCTGGTCGCCGGTGGTGTCGACTTGATAATCTTAGAGACTTTTGCTGACCTAAAAGAAGCTCTAATTGCATTTAAAACCGCTCAGGCAGTTGCTAAGGATAAACCAATAATCGTTCTCTTCTCCTTTACTCCGGATGGCCTCACGCTCACTGGTGTTGAACCGGGTTTAATCGCCAAGACTTTGGTCAAGGCTGGTGCCAAAATTATCGGTGCTAACTGCAGTTCCGGTCCCCAAGGTGTGTTTAATGCGATAAAGCGAATGTTGCCAGCCAATCCGGATTTTCTCTGTGCGATGCCCAATGCTGGACAAGTCCGTTTCCAACAAGGGCGATTCTTTTATCCTCATAACCCAGACTACTTTGCTTATTACGCCGAGCGTTTTGTCCAAACCGGGGTTTCAATAATTGGTGGATGTTGTGGCACAACCCCAGAGCATATCAAGGCAATGCACAAGTCTTTAAAAAACTCAACGGTTCGAAAGCCACTGGTCCGCATCAAAACGACAAGTTTAGAAATTAAACCGAGAAGAGAAAAGCCGATAAAGAGTGCATTGAGACAAAAGACGCAAGAGAAGTTTGTTATAATGGTTGAGATGGAGACGCCCAGGGGTATAAACCTCGATTCCGAAATGGAATGGGCAAAAGAACTGGCTGACTTAGAAATTGATGCAGTGTCAATCTCCGATAGCCCAATGGCAAAAGTGCGAATGAACCCTTTACCATTAGCCTATCGAATCAAGAAGGAAGTCGGTTTGGATGTCATTTTGCACATCACCTGTCGAGACCGAAATTTGATTGGTTTACAATCCGATTTGTTAGCAGCTTATGCCTTGGGGATTGAAAACATTTTAGCCTTAACCGGTGACCCACCCTCGGTTGGTGATTATCCCTACACCGCAGTCTATGAGGTAACCGCCAAGGGTTTAATTGAGATTGCCCATAAACTCAATCAAGGCTATGACGGGTTAGGTAATCCTTTATTGCAAGCAACCGGTTTTTGGATTGGTGCTGGGGCTAATGGCACAGCCGAAAATCTATCCGAAGAGTTGGCTCGACTTAAAACGAAATTATCCGCCGGTGCCCAGTTCATTATTACCCAACCGGTTTTTGATTTAAAGGCTTTTAGTCGGTTTTTGAATCATATCAATATTAAAAAGACCCCGGTCTTTGCTGGAGTTATGCCTTTAACTAATATCCGTCAGGCTGAATATCTAAGAAACGAAGTACCAGGAATTACCATCCCTGAGACGTTAATCAAGCGTCTGCGCCAAGCCCACGACGTTACCAAAGAGGGAATTGCAATTGCAAGCGACTTAATTACACAACTGAAAGAATTAGTTTCGGGAGTTCTCTTAATGATTCCTAAAGGACACAAAGAGTTATTAAAAAAGATATTGGGCAAATGATGTTACCAGTCCAACTTACTGGCACTTTCGCTCGTTCCCAGAATTTAATTCGGGCCACTCGGGATTTCGACCGTGGCCGCACTTCGCATTCGGAATTGGAGAAGGTAAGGAGAGAAGATGTGAAAAGGCTTATCGAACTACAAGCCGGATTTGAATATGTGATTGATGGCAATTTGCTTTGGCAGGACTTATTTCGTCCGTTCTCGGAAGCCGAAGGAATCGAACTCGGTCCTTTAATCCGATTTTTTGAGACCAATACTTTCTTTCGACGACCAATTATTACGGGTAAAATTCACCTGCCGCCGGAAAAGATTGGACAATACTTCTATTTTGACTTAATGCCCGACAATCGAAAAGTCATTTTACCCGGACCAGTTACATTCTGGGCAATGAGTGAAAACCGTTATTATAAAAAGGATTTTCTTTTCGACTTAGCCCATACCCTAAACCAAATCCTTCGGTATCTTTACCAACAAGGGGTGAAGACGATTCAATTCTCTGAACCATATTTAGCCTACAACGGTAAGAACTTAAAAAGAACAGATTGGGAGCAAGCAAAGACTGCTTATCAAATCATCAGCCAAATGAGAAATAATATGGAGATTGGAATTGCCACTTATTTTGGCGATTTTTCCGAAATCACTCAATTGTTAAAATTCCCAATTGATTTCGTTACCATTGATTTAACAGCAACTTCAACCAAAAAGCTCAAAATAGAGACCGATAAAAAGATTGGCTTGGGCTGTATTGATGCGACGAACTCATTATTAGAAGTACCAAAGAGTGTCATTAAGTTTGTAGCAGATTTAATTAAAAGGTTTAAGTTGAAACGGTTCTTTATCTGTCCCAATTGTGATTTAGACTTTTTACCCTATTCAGTGGCAGAAAAGAAAGTTGCGATTTTAAGGAAAGTTGCCGAGCAATTTAAACAATATTGAACAATGTTGAACTATATTGAACTCCGATTATCACCCTGCCCTGATGTTCTCTTCCCCACCCAGGAAATTGGTAGCATTGCTAAGCCCAATTGGCTGGTAAAGAAAAGACGGGGGCAGGAGTTAAAAGCAAGTGATTGGGAAGAACTCCGCTACTGGCTCGATTTTGCTCAAATCAAAGAATATGATGAACTAAAAGATTTGCTAAAAAGAAAAGCCCTCACCTTAAAGGAAAAAAACCGACTGGTGGAATGGTCAAGCATTTTGGTATTGAAATGTTTTGAAAAAATTGGCTTGGATATCATCTACGACGGTGAGCAACATCGTTCTGAGATGTATCAGGAACCGATTTCTTATATTGATGGGTTTAAATTTTTAGGTGAGGTGCGTTCTTTTGATAATAAGTATTACCGCAAAGCAGCCTGCATTAAGAAACCAAAATTGCTTAAGGAGTATCATCTCGAAGAATTTAACTTTATTAAAGAACAAACTACCAAGCCTTTAAAAGTTCCAATTACTGGTGCTTATACCTTAATGAACTGGTCATTTAATGAGTTTTATTTAAAACAATGGCAAAAGCGTAAGAAAGATTTTGCCAAGGCACGCTATAAAGCCAACCAAGCCTTAGCGATTGATTTAGCCAAAACTGTCATCCGGCCGAATATTCAAGCATTGGTCAATGCTGGCGCAAAACTGATTCAAATTGATGAGCCAGCAGCTACTACCCGACCCGATGAAATTCCAATCTTTGTCCAATCCTTCAATGAATCGACCAAAGGCTTTCCCAATGTCCGTTTCAATTTACACATCTGTTTCAGTAATTATGCGTTACTCTATCCAGCAATCCTTGATTTGAAGAATTGTTGCCAGTTCACTTTTGAATTTGCCAATCAGGGGGCGAATTACGATTTCTTGCGACTGATGCGAAAGTATAAAGACAGAAGAGAAATCGGTTTAGGCGTGCTTGATGTTCATACTG
This sequence comes from Caldifarciminota bacterium, assembly GCA_039801565.1. Taxonomy (GTDB): domain Bacteria; phylum Hydrothermota; class Tepidihabitantia; order Tepidihabitantales; family JAOUPE01; genus JBDRUX01. The sequence goes on along the minus strand of JBDRUX010000017.1, from coordinate 3,021 downwards.
ATGAGATTGAGTCGCCAGTGGTCATCGTGCAAAGGGTTAAATCGGCAATTAAAATCATTCCGCCCGAAAGGATTTATGTTAACCCGGACTGTGGCTTACGAACTCGTTCTTGGCGGGTTGCCTTTGCGAAATTAGCCAATATGGTTAAAGCGGTGGAAAAACTCCGCGCCGAATATCAATAAAGGGGACATTTTACCAAAGCAAATCAAAAATTTGACGAGGTAAATTGTTATCCGTTAAAAATTCATCCTTATCTTGCCAAAAAGACTTTAAAGCAGCTATCATCAAATAATGCTAATATTTAAATCAACTATTGGAACCGAAGGTTAGCAGGGTTGGCAACCTGACCAAAAAGTTTCTGGTTATAAGATGAAATGAACCCCAACTGCTGTCGGGGCAGAGATTGTTTAAGTTAAATTGGTGCTTGACAGAAATCAAAATGAACCTATAATATAATTGAGTAGCGATATGTCGCCAATAAAAGCTCTCTCTCGAGGATAAATCTTTCCAATTTTTAACAAAATTTAGCCGGTTCCATAATTCAAAACGGTTTTTTTGCTGTTTACGTCGGGACCATTTTGTTGGAAAAGGTTTCTGTTGCTGGTCGGAGACCTTTCCGAATTTTATTTTTACCAGCCCTTGACAAATGTCAAAAAATTCTTAAAGTAGAAGGAGGTGATAAAGATGTCACGAATTTGCCTAGCATTGACGGCAATTTTTGTCTTAATATCAGGTTTACTAATTGCTCAGGCAGTTCAATCCGAAGATATCCACTATTATCTCTATGAATATGTGAATGAAAATGGAGATAGCGTGGCAATAGTAATCGAAGTTAACGCTAATAACCCAACTTCGCCGGGTTCTGATTTTAATGAGGTAACTGTGGAAATACTTCATGGAAAAGGACTTCGAACTCCAAGTGAATCAGAAAAATTAGCCAGTGTTATTGATAAAGGATATGATCCACAAACCGACTACGGCTGGTGTTCTTGGATAACTGCCGACTATTATTGGACCGACTACAAAAGAGTTGAATGTGGTTCAAAGACAACAAGACCTTTTTATGCGCCTGGCTTCTTAGGGATAACTGCTATAACTCGACGTTGGTTGCATCCTAATGGACCAATGCAAGAAGTTTCTCGTTATATATACGAAACTTATGGATATTATACTTCACTCGTCTATCGCACTATATATCACCGTCAAATTACATACACTTGGTACCAAAATGGAATACACTGGTGGGATCCTGGACGACAAAATGTTAGATATAGTTCGTGTTCGAGAGTTCATTGATTTTCAAGCATTATCTCAAAAATATGGGCACCCGGTGTTCACTGGGTGCCTTGAAAGAGCTGATTTAAACAAAAGGCAAAAATGAAAATTAAAAAGTTTTCTTTTATATTCTTTATTTTATTCTCATACGGTCTCTCACTCAGTCAAGATACCTTATGGCTCAGACGCCTTGACCGAGGAAATGAAGAATGGGGTTATGGTATAACTTTTGATAGAATGGGCAACCTGATGGTCGCTGGGGTTTCCTGGAACAGTTCCACAAGACACAATATTTTACTTATTAAATATACTCCAAATGGTGATACAATTTGGACCAAATGTTACGGTGATAGTGAAAGCGAAGCTGCTTACGCTGTAGCTTCAGATCAAGAAGGTAATATAATCACCGCTGGTTGGAGCGGCAATGATACGATTGAATCACAATGTCTTCTGGTAAAATTTTCACCGGAAGGAAATTTCTTATGGAAAAGGGAATATCGGATAAGAGATATAGATTGTTTTACTGATGTTGCTATAGATAGAGATAATGGTATCGTTCTTACTGGTACTTCTTATACTTACTTGGGAGGTGGTGACAATATTGGTTTTTTGCGTAAATACGATACGAATGGAACTTTAGTTTGGACAAAGTTTTACCCTTGGTCTGATTGGTTGTTAGGTATAGTTGTCTCACAAGATGGCAATTTCTTTGTGACCGGAATAGACACTTTTTGGCAAATAATTACGGTTCGTTTCGATTCTGCTGGTGATTCAATATGGACAAGAAAATTATCTTGGATTGGTCATCACCACAGCTTTGGTTGCGCAGCTGATTTGGATTCCTTTGGGGATATTGTGGTCGTTGGTTACACTACCGACTGGTCTAATTATGATTGGGTAGTTATAAAGTATACTCAAAACGGCGATACGGTATGGACAAGACGATTTGACTTCACGACTGGCGATTGGGCAACCAATGTTACAACTGACCATCTTGGAAATATCTACGTATGCGGTAATGTCGGCGTAATAGATACCAATGACTATCTTTTAGCAAAGCTTACCCCTAATGGTGATATAATTTGGACAAGACGGTATGACAATGGCTATGATGATAAAGTTTACGGCGTAGCGGTTGATACGAATGGCAATCCGATTGTCACCGGTACCTCCCACAATGGCAATGATTACGATATTGTGACAATTAAATATCGGGGATTATCCGGAATCAAAGAAGACCGCCAACCGTTCAATGCTCCAAGCTCAATGCTCAATGTCTATCCCAATCCGGCAAAGTCCGTTCTCGCTATCCGCCTATCGCTGTCCGCTGACCGCCAAGCGATAAAAATCTTTGATGTTTCCGGAAAACTGATAAGGGAAATCGCCACGCCTTCGGCTCATAATGGCAATGAACTAAAAATATCCTTGAAAGGAACAAAACCCGGAATTTACTTCTTAAGACTTGGCACCGAGACCAAAAAGTTTCTGATTGTGAAATAGGTGAACGATTTAAACAATTGAACTATTCTTTAACGACCAGCAAAAATCACTGATTGGTGAAATAACGGGTCGGTATCAAGGGTGGTCCTTAAGTAACTCCCTAACCTGCCTCATAAACCACTACGGAAGCAACCAGTCGGGAAAGATTAACTCCGTAATCTTGCCCATACCAAAACAACTATGGAAATTAATTCCCCATAAAAATTTCACACCCCCTACCTAATTTTAAATAGGTCCTAACAGATT
>JBDRUX010000016.1:0-31507 GCA_039801565.1 Caldifarciminota bacterium | reverse complement strand
GGCAGTCGACTTATTCTAACCTCCAACGGGGTGGCAATAAGATAATAGAAATTAGAGGTTCGATTGATAACGGCGCCAACTGGTCATATTATATTGGGACTGACACTCTAACTCAAGCATCTCTGCCTTGGGCTACGAATCAAAGAAATGTCCGAATTGCCTGGATTTACAAAGGTCCTGTCCAAAGTGGCAGATTCTGGTGTATTGATGATGTTGGAATCTGGGCAAAACCGACTCGTGAACATGATATCTGCGTTTCAGAAGTGAGGTGTCCAAAAGGGAGAGGAGGCGTAACCACAATAATTACCCAAGGCAAGACAATAAAACCTGCTGCTTTTGTTTGGAATTTAGGTAGAGAGGATGAAAGTTTAGCGGTAACATTTAAAATCGGAAGTTCTTATACTGATACGAAATGGATAAAACTTTGTCCTTATAACGACACACTGCTTGAATTTTCACCTTGGACCGCAACACCAGGAAATTATACTGCTACTTGCTACAGTAATTTGTTCGGTAAGGATAAGCCACAGAGAACGGAGAGCACAGAGATGAATTTCTTCTCCGTGTCCTCGGTGACTCTGTGGCAGATTTTAGAATGGGTGAAAATGTTTCCGGTTTATAACGGTGGGGTTCAAGCCGGAGCTTGTATCACTTCAACCGGGAATGAAACATTATTTTGTGTAACCGGTAAGTCTAAAAGCAACCTAATTTTATCTTCTAACTGACTCCAACAAAAATAACTAATTCAAACAAATGCTGAATCAATAGCCTGCCTACCGGCTTGCTCCCGAAGTAGCCTACGGGGTAGCTCCCTAACCTGCTCCCCAGCTTGCTTCCCAAGTTGCCTACCGAGTCGCTTCCGAGGTCGCCTCCCAACCCGCTCCCCAACCTGCCTACCAACCAACTCCCGAAGTAGCTTCCGAGGCAACTCTCCGAGCAACCTACGGAGCAACTTAGGGGTAGCCTACGGGGTCACCCCCTATACGATACCCCCTCCCAAAGGAAAATTTAATATAAGATATTAAAAATCAAATAGATAGAAGAAAAAATCGGTCATTTTTGACGTTACTTTTAAGTAATCTTTTTCTGGCACAAAAATACCAAGTTCGAGGTACTAGCTGTAGCCTTTTTAGGTTAAGCTTTTTAAACTAAACCGCTTCAATCGTTGATGGTGGCTTCGGTGTTATATTATAGGTGACGCTAACCACATCCGGAATCAATAAGCAAAGCTTTTTGGCAATTCTTTCTAATTTCGGATACAAAAGTCTTTTTGGCTGGGCAACCGTTGCGTCTTTACTCTCCCAACACCTTACTTCAATCTGGTAACCAAATTTTCTTTTCCCATCTTTGATTCCTGTCACCATATCTTCATGGAGTATCGCCAGATATTGAAACGCCCTACTGTTCTTTAATTCCTTTTCAACAATTTCGGTTGCTTTTCGAACAATCGCAATCCTTTCGGGAGTAACTTCACCTATCACTCTTGCCGCTAATGCCGGTCCAGGGAAAGGAATCCGATTGAAAATTGCTGCCGGTAATCCCAATGCCTTGCCAATCTTGCGAACACCATCTTTACGTAATTGCACTAAATGGTTCAATCACCTTGTACCCATATTTTACTAAGGTATCAATTCCCAATTGTTCTAAGACATTATGCTGGCGCTTGATACCTGCGACTGTCTCTTCAACATCGGTGTAGATGGTACCTTGAAAAAGGTATTGGGCACCGATTGCACGCATAATTTTCGGAAAGACATCTTGGTAAAAGGTCTTGGTGATGGCTTCTCGTTTCGCTTCCGGGTCTTTGATACCAGCTAAAGCGCTAAAGAACTTATCTTCACAGGGATAGACCTGGACTGTCATCCCCAATCGCTTAAAGATTGCCACAACGGATTCGGCTTCACCTTCGCGCATCAAGCCATTTTGCAAGAAATAAGGTTTTAGCCTATCGCCCAAGGCTTTATGGGCTAAAACCGCGGTAACTGAAGAGTCAACGCCACCGGAAAGGGCACAAAAGCCAATACCATTGCCAACGATTGATTTTATTTCACCAATTTTTTCGGCAATGAACTCTTTTGGTTTTAGGTCTTTGGTCTTTATTTCTTTAATCATAGGCGATATTAATTAAAATATAAACAGAAGTCAACCGATTTAGAATGAATGATACTCAAAATCCTTCAAGTTGTTCAAATGGCTCAAGTGGATTGACCAAAGCATTTTTGCTTATTCGCTATTGAATCTCGGTATATTTGGGTTGGGCAAAAATCAATCTACCAACGGATGTGTCTAAAGAGCCTTTCACTACCACCCAGATATCTTTGCCTAAGTATTTAGCGCCACCTTCAATCACCACTTTTATTCCGCCGTCCAAATAACCAATCCCTTCTTCTATGGTCTTGCCTTTCTTTAAAACTTTAACCATTATTTCCGAACCGGGCAGATAAGCTGGTTTTAGAACCTCGTATAGTTCGTCTAAGAGAATTACCGGAATGTTGGTTAAAGTCTGTTTCAGTTCGGGATTGACGGTTAAGATCGTTGCTTTATGTTGTTTGGCAAGTTTGGCTAAATTTTTCGGGTCAGCCAGTCCTTTTAGCGTCTTAATTTTTAGCCCCCTTATTCCTTTCAGTTTTACCACACAATCTTCGGCTCGCTTTTGTAAATGGACTGCATCCCCTTCAGGTTTGGCTGCCCAAGAACTTGGGTCCGCCACAAAAAATTTACCACCGATGATGCCGAATTGCAAAAAGTCAGCAATTCGGCCATCAGCCAAAGTTGGAAAATCCAAAATAAAGATTTTTTCTCTTCTAAATAACACACTAACCTCCTAAGTTCACTTTTATTATTTACATTCATAAGCCAATTGCGAATTCTTGTGCCTCTTGGATTGAGCGACAGGCTAAAAGTTCAATTCCTAATTTTTCCTTTGCGACTTTTTGGTCGGGCATAATGATTCGGCGAAAACCGATATTGGCTGCTTCGCTGATTCGGTTGTTAATCTGGCCAATTGACCGAATCTCCCCACCCAAACCGACTTCGCCAACCACGACCGTATCCGATGCAATCGGTTTATTACGGATTGAGGAAATAACCGATAGTACAACCCCTAAGTCAGCGGCTGGCTCTTCAACCTTCAAACCGCCGACGACATTTAGAAAGACATCGTGGTTGCTGGTTTGAATACCGCCACGCCGTTCAATGATACATAAAAGCATTGCCAGGCGTCGAAAATCAAAACCGGAACAGACCCGTTGGGGAATTGAATAAAAAGTTGGCGTGGCTAAGGCTTGCACTTCAATTAATACTGGTCGCGAACCCTGTAAAGTGGCAATGACCACCGAACCAGCGGTTGCGGGAACTCGACCAGCTAAGAAAAACTGAGAAGGATTGGGCACCTCAGTAAGTCCGGTTTCGGTCATCTCAAATATGCCAATTTCATTAGTTGAACCAAATCGGTTCTTGGTAGTGCGCAGAATTCGATACTGTTGAAAACGGTCACCCTCGAAATATAATACCGTATCAACAATATGTTCTAAGGTCTTTGGTCCGGCAATCGCCCCAAACTTTGTCATATGGCCAACAATAAAGGTGGTGGTTCGATTGGCTTTTGCCAGGCGCAATAAATCCGCAGTGCATTCGCGCACTTGAGCAACACTACCCGGGGCACTTGCCAGTTCGGATTTGTAAATCGTCTGGATTGAATCCACCACTAATAATGTCGGATTGATTTTTTCCGTACTGGCTAAGATGTTTTCTAACTCTACTTCGGTTAGGACATAGAAATTCTTTTCCGAAACACCCAGTCGCTCCGCCCTTAACTTGAGTTGTTCAGCCGATTCTTCGGCTGAGACATAAAGTATCGTTTCACCGCGCTTTGCCAAATAACTACCAACCTGCATAATTAAAGTTGACTTACCGATTCCTGGGTCACCACCGATTAAGGTTAGAGAGCCTTTGACAATTCCACCGCCTAAGACCCGATTTAGTTCCTTAAGTCCGGTATCAATTCTTATTGCGCCGGTTGTTCTAAGTTCCGAGAGTAGGCGGGGAGTGGCAATGTCCGTTTTCGTCTTAACGGTCTTTTTTTTGGTGACGACCTCTTCGACCAATGTCTGCCAACTCTTACAGGCTGGACATTGTCCCAACCAGCGCGGTGTCGTAAATCCGCAGTTTTGACAAACGAAAACCGTTCCTTTTTTTATTTATTCTCCCTCTTCTTCTGAAGTTAGAGCCGCTTCGGCTTCTTCTTCGATTGGAGCTAAATTCTCAAAGCGCATACATTCGGCTAAAAATGCCAGTCGGAACGGCCCAACCGGTCCGTTGCGTTGTTTAGCGATATTAACTTCAGCGATTCCTTTATCTTCGGTATCACGGTTATAGAACTCATCGCGGTAGAGAAGCATCACTAAATCGGCTTCTTGTTCAATAGCACCGGATTCACGTAAGTCGGCGAGTTGGGGGCGGGGGTGTTTGGGGTCACGCCGTTCGGGTAACCGCGAAAGTTGGGAAAGGGCAACCACTGGAACATTCAATTCCTTTGCCATCGCCTTCAAAGCCCTTGAAATATCCGATATCTCTTGCTGACGCGATTTGGCTATCTTCTCATCGCGGGCACCTTCAATCAATTGGAGATAATCAATAATAATCATCGCCAAATCCTTCTCTTCGGATTTAAGCCGACGGGCTTTGGCACGAATCTCCAAAACCGGTAAAGCAGCACTGTCATCAATATAGATTTTGGCTTGGGAAATTGGTCCGAGCGCCGTAGTCAGTTTTGTCCAATCGCGTCGGGAAAGGCGACCCCGTCTTAAATTACTCATCGAGATTCGGGCTTCCGAACAGATAATCCTTTGCGCCAACATCTCACGCGACATCTCTAAACTGAATATCGCAATTGGTACATTATTGCGTAAAGCGACATTGACACCAATATTGAGAGCCAATGCGGTCTTACCCATTGAGGGCCTACCGGCAATGATAATTAAATCCCCGGGTTGTAAACCACAAGTCAATTCATCAAGTTTAGTAAAGCCGGTCTCTAAACCAGTAATCAGGCGCCGTTTCTCATGAAGGTCTTCAATCGTCTTTACCGTGCTGTGCAAGAGTTCTTTCAATGGCACAAAACCTTTGCGAATACTGCGCTCTTTAATATCAAAAATCAGTTGCTCGGCCCGGTCTAAGAGTAAATCAGCGGACTTGGCTTCGTCGTAACTTTCTTGAACAATTTGAGAAGCAACCTGAATCAATTTCCTTTGCACCGCCTTTTCTAAGACCAATTTGGCGTGTTCTTCGATGTGGGCAGTAGTCAGAACATTTTCTAAAAGACTGGCTAAAAATTCTTTGCCGCCGACACTTTCTAATTCTTTCATCCGGCTCAATTCTTGTTCGACAGTGACAATATCCGCCGGAGCATTTTTTTCAAATAATGAGACGATCGCTTTGAATACCTTGCGATGACTTTGTAAATAGAAGCAACTCTCGTCAACATACTGTAACGCTTTCGGCACCGAATCTGGATCAAGCAGCATCGCCCCTAAAACTGCGGCTTCGGCATCAATTGCTTGCGGTGGTTTTCGCTCAACGCTCATAGCGATTCGCTCCGAACTTATTGTTCATTTGCCTTTTCCTCTATGATTGCTCTTAAGGCATAACGATAGGGATTTTCGTTTAACTGGATTTCATTCTTTTCCGCAGCTTCGACCAGTTGTCGGACTTTTTTGGCCGCGCGGATTAATGCTTCGTATTTATTAGGAAATTTTTTCCAAATCTCTTCAATTGTAATAAATTTCATTGTCACCTCCTTGATTGGTCATTCTCTTCGGATTTAAAGGGGCAAAGCCTCTTTGTAAAGAGATGGGATATCTGCCTTAATCGGCTAGTCTTCTGGCGTTCGGCTTGGATAATGGCTAAAACCCTGGCCACTGCTGTTTTTAAATCATCGTTTGGCACCAGATAATCAAATTCAGGAATTGCAGCTAATTCGGCTTTTAGATAGCCGGTCCTTTTTTTAATCTCACTTTTGCTTTCTTTTCGATGTGTCAAGCGTTTCTTTAATTCAATCAAATTGGTCGGAGTGATAAAGATTGTTACCGCATCCGGGAAAAGTCGCTTAATTGACCGCATCCCTTGAATATCCAAGTCTAATAAAACATCTTTCCCTTGCCGAAGAATTCTTTTCACCTCGCGTTTCAGCGTGCCGTAGTAATTACCATAGACAAAAGCGGTTTCGATAAATTCACCCCGGTTTTTGCGCTTGGCGAATTCTTCCGGACAATAGAAGAAATAGTCTTTACCGGAAACTTCACCCGGCCGCTTGGGTCGAGTCGTGGCTGATACCGAATAGCCAAGATTCGGATCCCGGCGTAGGACAGTTCGACAAATTGTGGTTTTGCCGGCACCCGAAGGAGAGGAAAGAACAACCAAAAATGGACGATGGGTTATTGCCTTAACTTTATTCGACATTTCTAATCTGTTCTTTCAATTTTTCAATTTCCCCTTTCATTGCGATCACTTTTTGGGAAATGAAGAGGTCACGTGCCTTAGCCGATAGCGTGTCGGTTTCCCGCAACATCTCCTGCAAAATGAAATCGAGTTTCTTGCCGATGGCATCGCTGGCTGATTCCTTCAAACAATTTTCAAACATTGTGCAATGGCTGCGCAATCGGACACATTCTTCGTGAATATCTAATCGTTCGGCAATATAAGCGACTTCTTCCCAGACCCGTTTTGGGTCAGAGTTGACATTTAATGCTTTCAGTTGTGCCATTAGATTGTTGCGTCTTTCCTGCAATCGTTTTGGCACTCTTTTTTCAATTGCGGCTACGGCTTGGCGAAGATTCTTAACCCGTTTGCGCAAATCTTTAGCCAAAGCGACACCTTCTTGTTTTTTCATCTTGATTAATTCTTTTAAGGCGCGCTCTAATACTTTCTTTACCTGCTGCCAAATCTGTTCGGTTTCTCTTTCGATTTTTTCAGTTTTGATAATTCCCGGAAAAGCCAATACAGTATTCACATCCAACTCACCTTTAAGCTTAACCTTTTCTTTTAACTTTTGGATTAGGCGCAGATAATTATCAAGCAAGGCGTCGTCTAAAGTTAAAGCCGGCATCGGCAAACTCTCTTCTAAGTTGATCGAAAGTTGAATATAGCCACGCGGGATCTTCGATTTAATCAAATCCCGAATTTCACTCTCATAATTGGCTAATGCTTGAGGTAGCCGCTGGGTTGTTTCGAGATATTTATGATTCAAAGACCTTATTTCAACAGAAACTTTAGTCCGCCAGGGGTAAAGAATTGCTTCGGCTCTTCCCACCCCAGTCATACTTTTAATCATAACGCTTCCTTTTTGTTTTCTTTCATCCTATACCTCGAGGATAAAAGTAACTGGTCCGTCGTTTTCTAATTTAACCTTCATTTTGGCACCAAAAATGCCCGTTTCGGTCTTTAATCCTGAATATCTCAATTCAGCAATGAATCGTTCATAGAGTTCTTTTGCTCGATTTGGTTCACAAGCTTCGCTGAACGAAGGACGAAGCCCTTGGCTGGTATCGGCGTAAAGGGTGAATTGAGAGACCACAAGAATTTCACCACCAATCTCCTTAAGCGAACGATTCATCTTTCCTTGGTCGTCTTCGAAGATACGAAGTTGGGGGATTCTTTGTGCCATCTTTTGTACAGTTTCGGTAGTATCGTTCTTACCGATACCTAAAAAGACCAGTAAGCCTTTTTCGATTGCACCAACAATCTTAGCTGGAGAACCAGTTTCGACTCTGGCACTATTCACTCTTTGGATGACAGCGCGCAAGGTATTTTGATTTTATTGACCGCTGGTTAAGACCTGATTAATTGCCTTAGCAAAACTTTCGGCAGCGTGTGGTCCCGAAGCAGTGATGATATTACCGCTGATAACGACATTTTTTTCTAAATATTTTGCGCCACCCTTTTTGAATTCTTCTATGGTTGCCCGGTCTTTATAGACCGTCGCTTCTTTATCTTTAAGTACACCAGCCCGGGCTAAGGTTACGGGTGCTAAGCAAATTGCCGCCAAAACTTTCGGTGGTCGGGCAAAATGTCTTACCAATTGGTGTACCGTCTGGTTATCCCAATAAATAACTGAACCAGTACCGCCGACTAAAATCATTGCATCATAGAGCAAAGTGTCAACACCCTCAATTCTCAAATCCGGCTTCACCTCTAAACCGAGCATGCCAATTGCCTTTGTCGTATCAGTAGCTGCCACCGTAATTTTGTGACCCAAACTTCTCAGATATTCAAACGGCAGTTTAAATTCCTCGTCACGGAAATCGCGGGGAGCAATAACCATAAGAATTGAACGCGGTGTTATTAGTTTCTCTTCGATTGGCTTCGCTGTCTGTGGTTCTTGTTTCTTCTGACCACAGGAAATGCCAATTAAAGCCAAGAAAATAACTATTAACCAAAATTTATTAAAATCCTTCAGCAACATCATTACCTCCGATTGCGTTGGACTTATAATTTTAAGTTCAGTATTGCCGAATGCCTCGGTCTTAGTAAGTTTCCCCAACTACCCCTTGGTCATCAATTTAAGTCAAGGGGCATTCAGGGCGATACTTTAAAGACCAGGCTAAGCAATTTAATTTTAAATTAAGTATAAAAAAAAATGCCCAAGTGTCAAGGCAAAACCGAAATTTTAAAAAGTTATCTTTAAAAATGCCTAAGAAGAAAAGTGAACAAGGCTTGGAGCATTGAGCGTGAAGCGGTTAACGGACAGCGGTAAGCGCACTTCCATTGTCTTTCAGTTACCGTGGGTAATTCTTAGTACTTCTTCCAAGGTAGTGATTCCCTTTCGTACCTTTTCTAATCCATCATCCCGCATCGTTTTAAACCCCTTAGAAATTAAAAACCTTTGAATCTCTTCCGATGGCTGTTTCTCAATAATCATTTTTCGAATTGTGTTATCAACAACCAGTAATTCAAATAATCCAATTCGGCCTCGATAACCAGTGTTATTACATTCTGGACAGCCTTTGCCCCGAAATAACTTGGTCGTTGGGTCTAAGTGGAGGTGGGCAGAGACTTCGCTGAGGGCATGATATGGCTCTTTGCAATATTCGCAAATTCGTCTGGCTAACCGCTGGGCTAAGACCCCAATCACTGTTGAGGCAACTAAAAATGGCTCAATTCCCATATCAACCAGCCGGGTAAGTGCACCCGAGGCGTTGTTAGTATGAAGCGTTGAAAAAACTAAATGACCCGTCAGCGCAGCTTGGACGGCAATCTCAGCGGTCTCGGTATCCCGAATCTCACCGACCATAATAATATCTGGGTCTTGCCGCAGAATTGAGCGCAAACCCGTAGCGAAGGTTAGTCCTGCCTTGGGATTCACTTGTGCCTGCCGAATTAAAGGTAGATGGTATTCGACCGGATCCTCTAAGGTCATAATATTCTTTGCTTCGCTACGCACTGCATCTAATGCGGCATAGAGTGTTGTCGTCTTACCGCTACCGGTTGGACCGGTAACTAAGATTATCCCATAAGGACTTCGAATTAAGGCATTGAACTTGATTAAATTTTCTGGCGAGAATCCCAAATCAGACATTCCAATCATCACCGCTGATTTGTCCAAAATCCGTAAGACACAGGCTTCGCCGTAAATCGTTGGGAAGGTGGATACCCGAAAGTCAACCTTTTTGCTATCTACTGACATTTCAAATTGACCATCTTGGGGTTTGCGTTTCTCGGCAATGTTTAGTTTAGCCAGAATCTTGATTCTTGAAATGACTGCAGTTTTCATTGTTGCGGGTGCTTCGGTAACTATGTGAAGTAATCCGTCAACCCGAAACCGAATCCTTAGGACCTTTTCATCTGGTTCCAGATGGATATCCGAAGCCCGTTCTTTTAATGCTTGATGAATTATTTGATTGACAAATTTTACAATCGGTGCTTCCGCGGCAAGCTCTTCTAAAGATTTTTTCTCTTCGATTGTTTCAGGGGTCTCCTCCGGCATCGTCTCTTTATCTAAAACCGTTATCGTTTCAGTTAATGCTTCATCGGTCTTCTTTGTTGCATAGAAACGGTCAAGAGCCTGGGCAATTGCATCGCTGGGTGCCAACACCGGACTAATTTCTAATCCGGTCAATAAGGAGAGTTCGTCAATCGAACCGATATTTTGTGGATTTGCCATTGCCACCGTAAGAGTATTAGCAACTCGAAAGAGTGGCACCGCCATATGTTCCCGGGCAATCTTTTCGGGAATCAGGGCAATTGTCTCCGGGTCAACAACATAAGAAGTAGGGTCAATATAGGGAACGCCAATCCGTTTGGCAAGCGTCTGATAAAGTTCTTCTTTAGATATTAACCCATGACTGACCAATAAATTTTCTACGGAACTGCCGGTTGCTTCACTCTCTTCTTGAATTTTTTTGAATTGAGTTTCGGATATCGTTCCGGCTTCAACTAATGCTTTACGGAGTAATTGTTGGTCCATAACTCCTCTCAATCGTAATTATTTTTCTTGCTTATTGGCTAAAAGTTCTGAAATTTTGGCAAGTAACGATTCATGGTCAAAGGGCTTGGTTAGATAGGCATCAGCGCCCACCTTCATTCCTAATTCATAGTCTTTCAGTTGTGCCCGAGCGGTCAGAATCAAAATTGGTATCTTCATATAACGCCGGTCGTGCTTTAAGATGCCGCAAATCTGATAACCATCTATACCTGGTAGCATCAAATCTAAGACTATTAAATCAACTGGCTCCCGTCGCGCCTTCTCTAACCCTTCATGGCCAGTGCTGGCAGTAACGACTTCATAACCAGCTTGCTCCAAGCGCCGTTTGATTAATAAACGAATATCTTCTTCGTCATCAACAACTAAGATGCGCGGAACTGTTTTTAAAATTGTTTCGTTCATTGTGCCTGCTATTTATTCCTGTTCATCTTTGACAAAAAGCATTATCTTTTTTAGTAGTTGGTTAGTCTCAAATGGCTTACGAATAAAATCATCCGCACCGAGTTCCAAACACTTTTTTTCTAAGGCAAGGATATAGGAACTGGAACCAGAGAATAATATCACTGGAATTGTTTGCGTTCCGCGATAATTTTTTAACCGTTTGCAGACCTGGACCCCATCGAGTCGGGGTAATTTTAAGTCTAATAGGACCAGGTCGGGACGCAAACGCTCTACCATTTCAATTGCTTCCATACCATCCTGGGCCCAACTGACTCGAAAACCAGCCAGTTCTAAGCGGGTTTTGGTAACTAAAGCGACATCGGGTTCATCCTCAACCAATAGAATATGCTTCATTTCCTTATCTCCTGCCAATTCCCGCGTGTCTTTAATATCTGGTCAATCGTTATATCAGCATCGGGTTTAATTACTTGGTAATGACTTTTTATCTTAACGCTAACTTCTTTCGAATCTACTAAGAAAGTCATTCCTGACAAGAATTCGACGATTTGCTGATATAATATTCTTCCAATACCATCTGAATCAGTATCATCTTTTGTTTCATGGGCTGGTGATAATACCCCAATTAATCCTTGGCTTTTAACTCGGCGTACAATGTCAAACCGAGTAATCTTGGACCGAATTACCTTTTCAATTGAGTCCAATACCAATTCTAATTGCTCCTGGTGAAGATTGGGTGGGATTATCTTAACAGCGAAGAACATTAGTCGCAATCGGACCGAAGCCTGGCGACAATTCCGCTGGATTGTGGCAAAGGTTCGTTTTAAATCTTCAAATTCATCGTAGACTGGCAATGAGAAAGAGAATTTACTCCCTTTGCCTTCATCACTCTCAACCCAAATCTTACCTTGATTCATTAAGACCAATTCTTTGGTGAGTGCCAAGCCCAAACCGGTCCCAGTGGGGCGGGTCTCACCGGGTCGGGTAATCTGTTGGAATTTAACGAATAATTTATCTTGCTGTTCTTTGGGAATACCAATACCAGTATCAATGACCGAAACCACCACTTCTTCATTTTTATTAGGGACACACCTTGCCTCGGCTTGGATTGTAATTTGGCCGCCCGGCGGTGTGAATTTTACCGCATTGGAAAGAAGATTCATCAAAATCCGAAAGAGACTACGTTCATCAGCAAAAACCTTGGGTAATTGGTTAGGGAGTTCTAATCGTAAGGTTAACCCTTTCTCGGTGACCAATGGCCCTAAATTTTGTGCCAATTCTCGAACCGCCTTTGTCAGGTCCAATTTTTGCGGCGTCAACTCATACCGACCTGCCTCAATCTTGGAAAGGTCTAACAAATCATTAATTAAATCAGCCAACCGCTTGGCATTATTCTTGGTCAAAATCAAAAATCGCTTCTGGTCAGAGTTTATTGGACCTAACGAACCATCTTCCACTAAACTTATCCCTTCCATTATCGCAGTCAATGGAGTCCGTAATTCATGGGAAACGGCTGAAATAAACTCTGACTTGGCTTCCGAAAGTTTTACCAATTCGGCATTTGCCTTCTCCAATTGAGTGGCAGTCGCCAGCAACTTCTCCCGTTGACCAATTAACTCTTGATTAAGTAATTCAAGTTCCGATTGAACCTTTCTAATTTCCGTCAAATCATTCAGCACACCGATGAATGAAGTGAGATTACCCGATTCATCCTTTAATGGTGTAACCGTAATCTCTAAGTAACGGACATCACCATTAGCTGTTTTATGTTCATGATAGACCTGGCTTTTTACCAAACTAGCTTTGCAATTTTGAATTGGACAGACCTCACCGGAATGGTGACAAGGCGTCTTACGGTTGTGATGAATTTCATAACACCGCTTGCCAATCGCAATCTCCCGCTCCACCCCTACGAGTTTAAAATAAGCCGGATTGGCGTCTAAGATTTTGTAGTCAGAGTCAATAATACAAACACCTGAGCCTATCCCAGCAAATATCGCTTCTAAATAACTTTTAGTTTTTAATAGCTCGGCTTCCGCAGTTTTTCGTTTTGTTAAGTCTAAAACTAAGGTTAAGGCCACGGAGTCAGTTTTGTTAGCTGACCCAGGTATTATTGTAAAGTCGAGCCGAGTGAAATGAAGCAAAGCCCAAAATGGGATTCCACCCCGACGTCTGAGCTGTAACTCCTGGGAAACAAATCCTTCTTGCAAAAGCTTAGCTTTCGTACCAGCAAATCGAGCATAATCCTCTGGACTGGAAAGAAAATCTTTTAAACTAATCCGACCATCAACTATTTCCGGTTCAGTATAACCAAATAACTTACTAAAACCTTTATTCGGGTGCCAAATCTCGTCCGTCTTTAAGTCCAAAATAAACATAGCGGCACCAAGTTCGTCAAACAATCGCCGGTAACGTGCCTCGGACTCTTGAAGACTGCGCAAGAGTCGCTGATGTTCCAAAGCCCGCTCCAAAAGAATAAATAACCGGTCAACATTATATGGCTTTTCAATATAACCAAATGCACCAAGATTCAACGCTTTGATAGCAGTCGGCAGGGTGGGATTGCCGGTTATCACGACTAGTTCGGTAAAGGGCGAATAGAGTTTGAAACTTTGAATCAACTCTAATCCTGGTAAGTCCGGGAGATTTAAATCGATTAAAGCCAAGTCAAAAATAGTTGGTGCTATTGCCAAATCCATTTTCGGTTCGGGTGCTATCAATTTTAAGGCGGCTCGAGCCGTATTAGCAATTACCGCTTCATAACCCTTGATTTCTAAAATTTCTTTTAAGGTGATAGCAAAATCTTCTTCGTCGTCCACAATTAAAACCTTGGGTTTTTTTAATTTGAAATTATTAGCCACCGAGAGATCAGCCTCATATCGGTTGACGACAGGGCTATTTTGATTGAACGGATTTGCTGCCTTCCCAATCGTTGTTTCGTTTGGCTTAATATCGCTCATTCATCACTCCATTATCTTTTTTAGCGGATAAGGTTTTCTAATTACAAATTGAACCGCAAAAGGTCTAAGGTCGGGGGATTGAGTATAAAGGACATGCCCCTTGGTCCAAACCAAATCAATACCACTCATAACTTTTAGCCGGAACCGAAAGTAAAGCGAACGACCTTGCAATCTTAACATTGCCCGCACCGCCCATAAAACTTTTTTGATATCCAAAGGATGAATAAAATCAGTAAGTAACTGATGCTTCAAAAACCACCACTCGTAACCAAGTAATTCAATACCTGTGGAATTGACTTTCATAAATCCACCTTCAAAGTCAATGACGAATAATGGCGGTGTATCCTGCAAGATTTCTGTTGCCGTAATCTTAGTATCCACCATCTCTTTTAACCTATTGATTCTGCTGGAAGTTTTAAAGTCCAGGTTGTACCAATACCTGGAATTACCTTGTGCTCAATTTCGCCTTTATTAATTGCAATCAAATAGCGAGCGATAATTAACCCTAACTGAATATCCCGCATTTTAGGTAGGAATATCGGCCGAAGCACCTTGGGTACTCTTATCGGATTTGGTCCAAGATTAGAAGGAAATCGAGAAATACCAATACCAGTATCACTAATCGTTAAAATGAGAAAAGAGTTGAAATCATCGTGCCTGGCTGAAAAAATTAATTTGCCGCCGGTGAGCATACTGTAAATCGAATGGGTAAGGATACGCTCGATTGCGATTCGGATTTGATAGCGGTCAACATAAAGGCAAGGTAAAATTTTAGGAAAATCAAAGATGACTTTAATCGTGGGAGGAAGACTTAGACCGGACAAGGCGTCATCAACGATTTCCCGAACCGCAACCTTCATCCTTTCCGGTAGAGTAATATTGATAAACTGATTCAAATTCTTTAAAAGTTGATTCGCGGCATCAAGTTCTTGCTGAATTATAGTTAAATGGCGTCGTAATTTGCCATTGCCCGCTGGCTCTTTAGAGATAAACGGGTTTCTCGAGATTGGAATCGTATCATCAATCTGCCCAAATCCATCAGAAGTTTTCAAAGTGGTCTCAAGCGCTAAAATCCGAATCGAGTTCCGAATCGTTGTTAATCCCCAGTTAAGTTCATTAGTGAATTCTTGTATTAATTGCTCGATTGTATTGAGTTTAAAAGTAGCATCAACCTTTTTGGGTAAATCATTGTCACTTTTTGATTGAGGTTCGAGCCGAACCGATCCGGCAGGCGATTGAGACAAATGCTTAAAAAACTCAAATGGCTTAAGGGGTTCAAGTTGTGATGTTTTTGAGGATTGTTCGTTGTAATTTTCAATCAATAACATCCCCCCTGTGCCCGGGGGCAAAGGAATTCCTAAAAGGTGAAGCGTAACAATTCTTTTATGAAGAGTACATTTTGGAATAACCGTTTCGAATGGTTTGCCTTGGAGTAAGGTTTGGATTTTTTGAGTTAGGTGATTTTCTTTTATTATCGGATGTGTAAAGATATCTTGCACTTCGTTAATATTGTAGTTAAGTGTGAATTGGTTGTAAAATTTGTTACGAGCAATAATAGTGCCTTTTTGATTGAAAGCGATTATCGCAATTGGGATATTATCAAAAATTGCTTGGGTGAAAAGATTAATCGTGCCTCGATAAATTCGCACATCTTGAGGAATCGCTGTTTTTGAGTTTGTGTGGCGTGTGTTTTTTAGCATTTAGGAATTAATTCGCTGTAAAGATGGTTCAGTTTTAATTGTTGAACGAAATCCGGTTTCGGTTTTTGAGCGATAATAATAGTAATACCGATGACGATTTGGCGTTGTTAAACAATTGACCACGCCGCCAATGAATTTTGTACCAGTGGCTTGTAAGATTTTTTGACTATGGAGCAGTGCTTCGTAGGTCGTTCGATTGGCACGGATGGTTAAGATAACGCCGTCGCATCGACTAACAAGAATCGCAGTGTCGGCAGCAACTAAGACCGGTGGTGTATCAATAATAATGAAGTCGTAAGTTTGTTTCAGTTGAGCCAAGAGTTTAGCAGCTTTGGGAGAGTTTAAGATGTCAGCTGGACTGGGTGGAGTTGTACCCGAGGCTAAGAAGAAAAGGTTAGGAACTTTTGTAGGGTAAATTGTTTGGGTTTCCAGTGAGTTGATAATCGCATCGGTTAAACCTGGTCGTCTGTGCCGACCGAAGACATAATGGAGAATAGGTCGGCGTAAATCAGCATCAATTAATAAAGTTTTGTTACCGGCTTGGGCTAATACAACTGCTAAGTTTACCGCAATAGTTGATTTACCTTCACCGGGATTAGGCGATGTGACGATGATGATTTTACCAGTATTTTTTAGAGATTCAAGGGAAACGCCTTCGTCAATTGCTGAAAATGAGTATAGCAAAGCGGTCCTTAAGATGCGAAATGATTCCGCTGATTGCGGTTCGAGTTCGGTTTGGTTGAGCAGTAAACGTTGACTGAAGAATTTGGTTTCGTCAGTATGTTTTGAGAATTGAATTTTAGGAATATTGCCTAATACAACCGGTAAGATTTTTTCAACTTCTTCAATGCTTTTTATTGTGGTGTCGAAATATTCTAAAGCATAGGCAGTGCCAAAGGCTAATAAGGAAGCTAAGATTAAACCTAAGATAATATTTAAGGGTATATTGGGTTTTACTTTGCCAGCTTTTGTTGCTAAGTCAACAATTCGGACTTGAGCAATTTTGCCGGCTTCGGCGATTTTTGCTTCTTCATAGCGTTGCCGCAAGATTGAGTAAATTTCCCGGTTTACCTCAACCGAACGAGTGAGTTGAGCTAATTGACGTTCAAGGAGTGGTAATTTAGTTAGTTCGGTTGTACGCAATTGGGAAATGGTGTTGTTTAAGAAATTTTCTTGGGCTTTCAATTCCTGGAGTTTTATTTCGAGCTCAAGTTGGATTGTTTGTAAAGATTCTAAAGCGAGAAATGGGAGATTGGCGCCGATTTGAGCAGACGAAGAGAGTTCAAGTTGCTCAAAAGATTCAAGTGGGTTGTAGTGAGAACTTAAGTTATTTAATTGGTTCGAGTTGTTCAAAAGGTTCGAGCGGCCAGCGAATTGCTGGATTAATTTCTGGGTGTGGTTGATTTTGTTTTGAAGGTTTCGAATTATTGGGTGGGATTGGTCGTAACCTTGGGATAACAAATTAGAATGTTCCAGTTCAAGTTGGATCAGATTATTTTGAAGATTAGTGAGAACCGGTAAGGTGATGTCAGTAAGTTTTTCAGCTAAAATTTGTTGGTTAGCCGTAGCAATGTCTTTTAGATAGTTAATTTTTTCTGCTATAGCATAGCGCTGGGTTTTGATTTGGGCGAGTTGAATTTCGAGATTGGAGAGTTCCCTTATTTTGGTTTCAGTTTGAGTAGGCAATGCGATAAGGTTGTGCTGGCGTTTGAATGTCTCAAGAGCAATTTCCGTTGAATCGAGACGCCGGTTGGCAAGTTCAAGTTGGGTTTGAATAAATTGGCGAACCTGAGTAACATTACTTTTGGTCTGTTCGAATTCGTATTGTTGGTAAGTGGTGGCATAAGCATTGGCAACGGCTTGCGCCAAAGTCGGACTTGTCGCTTCGTATTGAATTTGAATGATGTCCGAATCTTTCAGATTGCGAACGCGTAAGCCAGCAATTAATGCAGTAACCGGTTCGAAATTCGAAACTTTTAGTTTTGCCTTTAATAATTTTAAAATTTCCGGATGGGTGGTGAGAACTTTTTCCGCTAAAGCAGCGCTTTTAAGAATCTCAAGAGAGTTAGTAATTCGGTTTTTTATGGTGAACCGGCTTAAAGGTGAAACTGTTTGGTCAGCAATTGAGAACGAATTAGAATTGGATTCAACGATAATTGTGGAAGTTGCAAGATAGCGTGGCTGGGCGGTAATTGTTAGATAGGTAATAAGGGAACAAGTGACCAAAAAGACAACAATGACGACTTTTTTATGTTGGGCTATTATTTGTCGGAAGTTTGTGGCAATAGGTTGGAAATTCGACGAATCAAGTAGAGTAACTTTGGGATGATGTCGACTCCAGAATTTATTTTCGGTTGGCAATGGATTAGTCATTTCCCCTCACTTCTTTTGGGTTTGAATTATTGTAATAATCAGGTTAGTAAATACTGCCAGCGTGGTGATTAACGGCAAATTGTCTTTTAGTTTAGAAGAAAAACTTTGCGGAATTAGAACGATATCGCCAGCTTGGAGTAAAATAACTTCGCCGCTATTTAAAGATTTTTTTAAATTGATTCGTTGCCGAAGGGGAGTTATCGTCCGAATTAGATAGACATTGCTCAAATCGGCTTTGGGTGTTGGTCCACCAGCCAGAGAGATTAATTCAATAACTGAAGTGGCACCAGATAGAAGATAAGCACCGGGTGATTTCACTTCGCCCCAAATATAAGCTTTGGCACCGGAAGAATTGATAAAACTGAGTTCAGCGCCTAGACAAGTTTGTGGATAGTTGGAAGTTGTTAGACAAAAAACTAAAAACCAAAAACCAAAAACTTGCCTAAAAATTCTAATTTTGGTGAGATTGAAGACTGTTTTAATCAACTTTGCCTCCTTTGATTAGGAATTGGAGACTTAAAAACAGGTTTAAAAGACTCAAATGGTTCAAGAATTGGTTCGCCCAACTCACTAATTTCATACCAAACACTGGTGGTAATTGGACTGACTTGTCCCAGAGACGAATTTAAGGTTTTTTGCAAAAACTGGTGATTATTGAATTCCGGTGCTTGGTAATCCTTAATCCAGCCCAACCGAATCGCTTGAGTAATCTCTTCAATACCGTCACGGACAGTTTTGGTATTTTGGAAGCCCAAAGACTTTTCGATTTTATCAAAACGAACCAAGTAGTTACGCTGGTCGGTAATATTTGAAGATTGAATTATTTTTGTGTTAGGCAAGACCTGCTTGATAGTCTGTCCAATATTGCTAATCTGATAGTTCTCAGTGGTGGCGCCAACATTAAAGATTTCGCCACTTACAACTTCTTTGGGGGCTTGCAGGACTTTGATAATCGCATTACAGACATCACTGACGTGAACAAATGGACGCCATTGGTTGCCACCGTGGATTGTTATTTTACCCTCAACCTCCGCCATCGCGGCGAGTAGGTTGACAACTAAATCGAAACGAGGACGGAAGGAGTTACCGTAAATGGTAGCAAAACGGAGAATAACCGGGGTAAAAAATTCATCTTCCATTGTTAAAAGGACTTTTTCCGCTGCAATTTTAGTACGGGCATAAAGCGAGACCGGGTTTAATGGGCTCTGTTCAGTTAATTGTTGTTGGGAATAGCCGTAAACACTGCAAGTGGAAGCAAAGATGAATCGTTTTACACCGAGAGTTTTGGCAACTTGAGCAATTTGACGCGTAGCAATGAGATTGGTTTCAATCGTGATTATGGGATTGAGTTGACAGGCTGGGTCGCCAACAATTGCACCAAGATGAATGACCGCGGTGACACCATTGACCGCTTCAATAACTCGGTCAACTTCTCGAAAGTCACCGTAAATGAATTCAATCTTCGATTCGGGCCAGTTATAGGGCTTACCGTAGAGTAACAAGTCTATGACGCGGACATTATAACCGAGCTGGAGGAGTTTTGGGATTAGAACCGAGCCAATATAACCAGCCCCACCAGTGACTAATATAGTTTGAGCCAAATTCATCTCCTTTGGTTTTGAGGAAAAAACCTAAAAACCGAGATCGGTTCAAAACGGTTCAAGAGTTCAACCCCCATTTTATAAACGATAGCGCCGAATGATCTTAATTACCGCTGTTATAGTATCATTAATGTCTTTTCGCGTCATCTTAGGATATAATGGAAGTGAAACAATCCGTTGATAAAGCCATTCCGCATTAGGAAAATCACCGATCCGATAGCCAAAAGCCTTCTGATAATAAGGGTGAAGATGAATCGGTATGAAATGGACACTCGCCCCAATGTTTTCGTAATTTAATGCCTGAATGAATTGGTCACGATTGATACGGAGCGATTCGAGTTTTAATAAAATTACATAAAGATGCCAACTATGCGTAGAGTGACTGGCAACCGGGGGCAAAATGATTTCTGATACAAAACGAAAAGCATCGGTATAGATTTGGGCATAATGTTTTCTTTGGGCCAAAAAAGAATCGAGTTTTTTAAGTTGACAAAGCCCAATCGCCGCTTGGATATCGGTCATATTATATTTAAAACCAGGATAGAGAATTTGATAATACCAAGAGCCTTCTTTACGATAGCGTTTCCAAGCATCTTTGCTTATTCCATGGAGACTTAAAATTCTAATCTTTTCGGCTAACTCATCATCTTCGGTGCAAACCATTCCACCTTCGCCAGTTGTCATATTCTTAGTTGGATAGAAACTAAACACTGTTACTGGTGAGATGGTACCAATTTTTTTGCCTCGATAAGTGGCACCAACGGCGTGAGCCGAATCTTCAATGACAACAAGGTTATGCTTTTTAGCCAGTGCCGTGATTTCTGCCATTGCACAAGGTTGGCCAGCAAAATGAACTGGTATTATGGCTCTGGTCTTGGGCGTAATTAACCTTTCGATTTCCGAAATTTTGATGTTTAGGTCATCGCCAACATCAGCTAAGACTGGTTTAGCACCACAATGGATTACAACATTAGCTGTCGCCGCAAAAGTCATCGTTGGTAAAATTACTTCGTCACCAGGTTTAATTCCGCAAGCAAGCAGCGCTAAATGAAGACCAGCGGTACAGGAGTTAACTGCTAGCGCATTTCGAACGCCAATATAAGAAGCAAATTCTTTCTCAAAGAGTTTAGTTTTAGGTCCGGTGGTCAGCCAACCCGATTTTAAAGTAGCAATCACTTCATTAATCTCTTCGTCGCCAATTGACGGTAAGGCAAATGGTAGAAAGTTCTGTCGAACTCGTAATTTACCGGTTAAGGACTCAATTATCATAATTCTAACTTATTAACCATTTACGAAACGAAACGAATGAAGTTATAATCTTAAAGCCACAGGATTGATAAAGCCGAATAGCAGGAAAATTTTGGGCCTGAGTGCCAACGCTGGCAATTCTTGCGCCCTTAGCCACAAAGAGGTCAAGCGCTTTTGTGACTAATCGTTTGCCAATCCCACGGTTCCGATAATCCGGATGCGTAGCAATGAGCTCAATGGTCGCAATTTTTTGGGCAAAATAGGAAATGGTTTCAATCCGATAGATTAGAAAACCGGTAATTGTCCGATTGGGACCAAGAGCAAGTAAGATGCGATTTTCCCGCCAACCATTCACTATCCAATCAGCATAAAGATTATTTAGACCACTACCAACCAATTCTGCAATAATTGGGTCAGTGTGAAATCGGTCGTATCGAAAGGCATCGCGGGCAATCACCAGCAATTCCGGTGGCAACTCCAAATTGCTTTCAATTGTCTCAATAAGAGAAACAGTGTCAAAGGAATCAGCTGAACCAAAAGAGTTAGGCAAAATTTGGGCAAATGTGATTAAGGAATCAATCATCGTAAAACCCAATCTTTGTAAACTTCGAATACTGGTCACATCGGCATCTGGTAGCCGAGTGAAGACATAAACCGGTGATTGGGCTATTAACGCCTTTAAGATTTTTTCTATAAGTGAAGCCTTAATCGTTTCTTGAACATTTTGGGGTTGGTTAAAAGCCGCAATTAGATAAGGTATCTTGAATACTAAGCAGTTAAAGTGTTGGCTATCCCATTCATCTTTTACTGCAACCGCCAAACCAAGCCGATGATTGATAACCACCGCATTATTCTTCATATAATTCTGAATCTGGGATTTCAGATAATCGGCCAACACTTCCAAGTTGGGTTTTAGATTAGGAGCCAGTGAACCAAGCCAGTAGTAAGGATAATAGGGATAGTCGGCTAAGAGACGGTTTAATTGGCGAACCGATGTTGTTTGGGCAAGACCCGAATCAACTGATTGCAAAAGGACAAAAGTGTTATCGGTCATTGCGATGAGATGCTAATATTTTGTTACTCGAACTTGGATAGAAATTAGTAAATATGCCTTTTTGCCGTATGACAACCGGTAAGGTTTTTAAGATAATTAGAAGGTCAATAAACCATAGCGGTGGTCGTGGACGCGCGGTGAACATTGCGATATATTTTAAGTCCAACTTTTTCCTTTCCTGCCATAAAATTGAATTCCGGCCATTGATTTGAGCCAATCCAGTTATTCCCGGGGTGACAATTAAACGCTGCAAATCGGCTTCCGAGTAATACCGAAGCTGGTCAATCAAATCCGGCCGCGGTCCAACTATGCTCATCTCGCCTCTTATTACATTCCAAAGTTCTGGCAGTTCATCAAAACTAGTCATCCTTAAGAATTTACCAATCTTAGTCAACCTTGGGTCATCAGGCGAATTATAAGTTGAACCGTCCGGATTGCGTAAATCCGAACAAGGATAGTGCATAGTGCGAAATTTGAAAATGGTAAAAGGCTTGCCACCACGACCCAATCGAACCTGTCGGAAAATAACCGGCCCTGGCGAAGTGATTTTTATTGCCAACCCAATGAGTAAACATAACGGTAAAACAATAATGAAAAGCGGCAGTGCCAAGATAAGGTCAAAAATCCGCTTCGCTTCCCCCAACCAGATTTTTGTTGAAACGACTTGGCCAAGTACCCCAGACTGGATACAAGCATTATACCGCAAATTCAACCCGAAATTTCTACTCGATTTTCTTATAGAATAATCTGGAAAATCTTGTCGTTGCGCTAACATCTTGGCAAGTAAACCTTTTGCTTTAACCAAGTCTTCGTAAATCTTTAGGGTGTCGTTTAAGAATTTATTTTGACTAAAACGAAGTTGGACGGTTCGCTGACCATTTTCGGCCAGTTGCCGAGCAAAAGTATTAATTTTATTTTCCGAGTCAACTAAAGTAAGAATCTTTCTGGCTAAGTCAGTACGGTCGAGCGGATTAAAAAGCAAACCATTCTTACCATCTTGAATTATTTCATTGTTGCCCTTGATATCGGAGGCAATAACCGGTAAACCAGCCGCCATTGCTTCTAAAAGTGAAATCGAAAGTCCTTCCCAGAGCGATGGCAAAATAAAGATATCCGTCGCTTTGATTAAAGAAATCACATCTGAACGAAAACCTAAAAATAAAACCCGATTCGATAAACCCAATTGATTAACCCGTTGTCGCAATTCCTTCTCTAAATTTAAATCACCACCAATTAGTAAAAGGACAAAATTATTGGGCAACAATGGCAGGGTCTCGATTAATAAATTTAGATTCTTCTGTCGACAAAGTCGTCCGGTAAAACTTAAAAGAATCGTATCCGGTTTCAATCCCAATTCCTGACGAAGATTAGATTTTGGTTCAATTGCCCTGACTGCCGCCGTATCAATACCATTATAAACCAATCGGACCTTTCGTGGATTAGCAATTTTCCGTTGCAATGTCCCGTTGTAATCCTTTTGATTTATCACAATAATACGGTCACAAAACCAAGCGGCAATTCGTTCTAATCCGCTATAAAACCAAATTATTAAGGGATGAGAAAATTCGTGAAAAGCAAATCCGTGAACAGTATGGATGATACACTTCACCCCAGCAAGCCTTGCTGCAATTCGACCCAAAAAGCCCGCCTTAGAAGTATGAGTATGCACTACATCTAACCTTAACCTTCGCAAATAAAAGATAAGCTCAAAAAGCGCTAACAAATCTTTAAATGGTGATATCTCACGGCAAAAATATCGGGAACGATAAACCTTGAATCCTTCGCTTTCGAATTTAGCAACGACCGTTGGGTTCGAGGCAAAGATTAAAACTTCATTACCTTTTTGCCGCAAGGCTTTTGCTAACCAGAGAACAACCCAAACCCCGCCGCCAAATTTCGAATTACCTAAAATCTGTCCAATTTTCATACTTTTAAACAATTTTGCACTCTTTGCTCTCAATCCAATCGCTCATAAATTCGACTCGACGCTTCCGCAAGTCCAATCAGCAACCAAAGATGGCGTTGATAAAATGCTTCAATTCCTAAAGCTAAACCGTAACAACTCACCAAGCCCACAAGCAAAAAAAGATTCAAGCGCCTACTTATTAGGGATTTTATGCTAACTCTCAGACAATTTTTAAGCGCAGTTATAAAAAGACCCAATAACAAAAGCAATGCCAACGGACCTAATTCGACTAATAGCCAGATGTAACTGTTATGGATAATCGTTGGAGCAACTTCGTGAAAAACTCCTAAACCGATACCAAAAATCGGACTCTGACTATACAGTTGCCAACCTTGGTCAATCAAAGTTAATCGGTCAGTAAAAGTATTAGTCCGAAAAATGAAAAATTGATAATCAAAATCTAAATTCGGTAATAGAGCAATCATCCAACCTAAAAACATTACACCGGCCCCAAAAATTAAAAGGGATAAAACTCCCCAATTTCGGCGCCAGAACAAAAGAACCAGTAGCCCAATCGCAAAACCAAGCCACGCACTCCGCGAAAAAGTTAAAAATAGTGAAACTATCAGTGATATAGTGTTTAGGATTGCTAAAATTGAATATCTCCTTTTAGGTAGTACTGGCTCACTCATTTTGGCTGGTAATTCTGGAAGATAAATGATTTGGAGCATAAGCGTCAAAGCGATAAAACCACCATAGGCATTAGGGTCTAATAAAAAACCGCGCAGACGACTTCCTTCTACCACCATTGGTAATAGTGACTGAAATAATTCTGGCAAGAAATTAGCCAAGAAAAGGAAATAGATAAATAGCGCCAAGTAATTCCCAATCACTCCAATCCAAAATAGCGTTTGAATTAATTGACAAAATTTCCTTTCAGAATCTACAAGTGTTACCACTACATAAAAAGTCAAGATTAAAAACAATAGGCCAAAGTATTTGTTAATCAAGGCATATTGGGGAATCGAGCCAAAGCGATTGAGAGTCACAAAAAGTCCCACCGTAAATAGAATTACCAAACCCAACAGCCATTTACCAGTTTTTGTTGACGGTATTATCAATTGGTGATTAGCAATTCTGCTCGCTGTTCCGAGCGCTACTGCCAAAAGGATAAAATCAGCCGGGGCAATATTTACTCCCAACCAAGCATTAGTATCAATCTGAAAACTCAAGAGTCCTGCCCAAATTAGTAACCCAAACATCGGTTTTAAAAACCCGACGGCTAATAGACCAATCGCACCCAATATCACCAGAACAGTAACTGGTGGAATTGCCAAAAATTTTGCTAAAATCCAAAACCCAAAAATCCCTAATATGCCAAGAAAAATCTTAGTGCGAGAATTATTCACTACTTTAAGAGCAGAAACGATTTCTAAGCCAATCTGCCCAATGCTCATTTTATTAGCGCCAAACCAATTCTGAAAAGAGTTTTTGCCAATAAGCCAATGGCGTATATCTTTAAAACTAATTCAATTGATAAGGAGAAGAGAATTGTGATTGGAATTAGCGTGTATAGCCCTGGTGGGCTAAAAAGAAAAGCAACTACATCCAACCAAAGATTACTATGCCGTAACTGCGTGGTGAGACTAATTGGCAAACCAAACGCTGAAACGCTCTTGGTAACAAGCAGGCGTGGGATAATAAAACTGATAAGACCGACAAAGGAAATAAAAATTAACCAACTGAGTCCCGAACTTGTCTGAAGGGTAAAATTTAACGAACCGTAGGCAAAACCAAATAGTAATAAGACATTGGTGCTATCAAGGAATATGTCTAAGAATTTGCCGATTTTGGAACAACGATTGGTCAAGCGTGCCACCTCCCCATCCACGCAATCCAAGAGATAACTAAAGTGATAAAAGAAACAAGCCAATAAAAATCCTCTCGAATTCCCGGTGAGTGCAAACTTGGTCGCTAATAGCATACCAATAATTCCTAATACCGTTACCGAGTTGGGCGAGGAAAGAACGGGCATTTTTGCAAAGAGGACAGAAAGGTAGATCGAAAAGCGTCGTAAGACATAAAAAGCCCAAAATTCTTCATAACTTCTTGTCTTCTGTACCGCCACTCTAATATTCCGAACAATTTGGTTATCAAAGGGCAGTGTTGGGTAATCGGCTGACATCGTCGGTCCGGTTATGATTTTGATTCCGAATTACTATTATAAAGCCAAGGGACCTGCCAAATCCGATATTGGGACTGTTTCGGTTTTTTCCGTCGCTTGGTTTTGATCCAAGGTAAACCGCTCCAGTTGTTCTTTGGCAGGGTAGTCTTGGTTTTGGTTAAAGACCTCATCAAAGACTTCATAATAATACTCCTTTATTTCGGTGGGCTCTTTAAAACCAATCATTCTGTTCAGTATCGTATAACGCTCGGTTCGCAAATTAGGTGCCAGTTTCACGGCTTGTAGAAAAGTTGTTTTTGTTATTTTCACTTCCTGTGGGCTGGTTGGAAAACCAATTTTCGCAAAAATTGATTTCAATTTTTGCCAGTCACCGCCTTGCAAAGCACAGGTGAAGATTGTTGCTATTCCAACCTGAATCCCATGCGGTTGCGGATTTGGTAACAATGAGTCAAGGGCATGACTAATTAAATGTTCAGCTCCACTACACGGACGGCTCGAGCCCGCAATTGCCATTGCAATGCCACTTAATACTAAACCGGTTACTAACCTTCTTAAAAAACCATCGGCTTTGCGTAGTGATTTACAGTCGGTTGGACAATCATTCATAATTACTTGGGCAGCAGTGGTTGCTAAATAGGCAGCAAAACTGTCAAACCGGTCCTTACCCAATTGAGTGGCAATGTTCCAATCCTCGACCGCGGTAATATTGGATATTAAATCACCAAAGCCGGAGTAAATTGTCTGAAGCGGTGCTTGCTTTATTACTGCTAAATCAACAATAACTCCTAAGGGCATTTTTGCACCATAACGCATCAAGCCATCAGGGGTATTAATCACCGCAACCGGTGAGGCAATTCCGTCATGGGAAGGAGCAGTTGGAACGCTTAAAAAATTAACTCCCTCTTCGGAGGCGGCGAACTTAGCCACATCAATCACCTTACCGCCACCAACACCAATTACAACATCAGCGGACCTACTTTGGATTCTTGTCCGTACCCGTTTGACCTCAGCAATTGTATTACTGTGAATGATGATATAGTCCATTTGACCTGCGACCTGTTTACTTACCATTGACTCAGCAGCAACTTTGAAAGTATTACGGTCAGCTACTATCAAAGGACTTTGAAAGTAAAGATTATTCTTGCGCAGGACCTCAGAAATCCGTTTTAAAATTCCTGCCTCAATTTCTAAGAAGAGCGGAATTGCAATATTGCGAAAGAACTGCGCCATCGTGCTAAACTACTCCAACTCCTTTAAATTCGAGAGGCAACCTCTTCGAACTTCTATCTTCGGTGACCGGACAGGGTCAACGGTACACGGTTTCTTTGGAGATTTAAAGGGACAAAACCTCTTGGCTATGTTGTGCATTTCAATTTCGGGTAAAACCCGGATTTTGGCTTCGTTCAAATCAGCAAAGCTGTCAATCTCAATCCAAGACGCCCCATTGGTGCTAAACTTTTTAATTGGATAATAAGGAAGGAGATGGGCAATCGCTGCCTCGTAGAACTGTTGATAACCGTCTTTAATTTGTCCCAACCGGTCAAGCTCATTTACAATTCGTCGGCAACCATCGGCGGAAAACTTAGCGATTCCAATATACTCACCATCCGAACCCGCGGGGTCTAATTCCTTGCCAATGGCGATGATTCGATTGTTTTCGGTTTTTACTTTCATCGCTTCTTCGCCCAGACTACTTTTCTCATCAATGACGAGAAAATCGGAATCGGTCGTGGCAATAATTTCATAAATTAAATCTAAACCGACAAGCACATCAGAATTATAAAGCACAAAATCGCCATTTTGGTGTTCGCGCAGGGCGAGCAAAAGCGAATAACTGTTGTTATAATGGGCATAATAAGGATTAAAAATTGGTCTTATCTTCAATCGGAAGGTTTGCTCAAAAGAAATTAAGGTTCGCTCAAGCGCTGGGGCTTGGTGACCGGTTACAATTAAAACTTCTTTTACCCCAGCACCAGCTAAAGCCGACAGAGTCCACTCTAAGATGCTAAACTTACCAATTTGCAAAAGGCATTTTGGTCGCGTTTTAGTCAACGGATATAACCGTTTACCAACACCAGCCGCTAAAATAATAACCCGCGGCCTTACCTTTTGATAGTTATCGGGGGTGGTGACCATTTTTGTTTAAGGCTTCGCCATTCTCGATTACATCCCTTTTTTTCGTAAAATTTTAGGCGGCTCTAAAGAAAACAAAGCAAAGACTATGCCAAAATATGAAAATAGGCAATCTAATGTTGTAAGATTTGCAAAAACAAAAACTTACTATTTAAAGAAAGATTTTTTAAAAAACTGGGACTGAGTGCGTCAGAGTGGCCTTAAATCGAATTAAGGGCAAGCAAAAGACACATTTAAATCAGTTAAGATTGGTTTGATTTTTATTTAATTATTTGAAATTTAAAAGCTTAATCCCAGGTGCGACAAAATGTGGAGCATAGTTAATGACTTCTAATCTTCAAGTTGTCGTAACAACTCTTCGCATCTTATTTTCAGTCTTTCATCTTCTGCTGAGGCTTTTGCTTGTTTCAATCGTTTTTTTGCCTCGGCTATCTCTTGCTGTTTAATACAGACATCAACCACCAGGATTAGCGCTTTTGCTTTCTCATCTTTGTTCAGTTGCCGGGCGGCGCTTAAAAATAATCTTTTTGCCTCAGCCAGTCGGTTCTGTTCTAAGCGGACTTTACCCAATTGCAAACTTATTGCTGGGCTTGGACCAAAACGCTTGGTATAATAATTAATAAGGGTTTCGGCGTAAGCCAGGTTACCTTCCATTAGTAGAATTTCAATCATTTTTTGATAAGCCGGTTGGAGCAATTCGGACATAGGGTAATCTTTCACTATTCGGTCCAACACCTTGCTTGCCTCAAGTAATTTATTCAATTTTTGATAAAGTGCGGCAATGGAAAATAGGCTTTTAGCCGCTTCTTCAGTATTGGGAAATCGTTCGACAATTTGTTGGTAAAAACTGATTGCGCTGTCATAGGCAAGGTCTTGGGTATAGTTTTCGGCTAAAGTGGTCAAGCCAGCAATGACACTTACGGTATCAGTGAAATTGTTAACAAGATAATGCAGGGTTTGTTTGGCTTGGGTGGTGCGGTGAAGATTTAAGTAACAACGGGCAATAAAAAGATGAGTTTTAGCTTTCAACGCCTTATCAGGAATATAATCAAATACCTTATAAAATTGTTTTAGTGCTTCTGGAAATTCATAGCGTCCGAAATGATAAAGTCCAATTTCAAATTGCAGTGAAGCATTATGAAACGACCAAGGATACTTAGCAAGATAATCCTTAAGCATTGCTATATAACTTGGATACTTACCGATTTTAAAATTAGTAATCGCATTGCTCAATCTCGTTTCCGCCAGTAGACTATCTGAGTAATTTTGGGTGGTCAAAACCGATTCTGCCTTTTGATAGAATACCAGTGCGGAATCATATTGGGCAAGACCGAAATAGGCATCAGCGATGCCTTTTATTACATAGGGATAATAATCACTGGAAAGGGCTTGAAAAAAATTGGCTTTGGCGGCTGGGAAGTTTTGTTTGGCTAATTCAATTGTCCCGATACGGTAAAAACCTTCCTTTGCCCACGGACTGGTGGGATATTTTGTAACCAGTTGTTTAAGCAATTCTTCACCTATGGTATCATCTTTTATTTGAATTGCGCTTAAGGCACAAAGCCACAACGCCTCAGGTTCAGAAGGACTTTTAGGAAACAGTTTTAAAAATTTAGCAAATTCACGAAACGCTTCGTAATAAGACTGTTCTTGATAATAACGTTTAGCAATTGCGAAGGTTGTGTTTTCCAAGAACTTACTCTTTGGAAATTTATGTGCCAATTCGTTATTTTTTTCAACTGCCAAACGGTTCTTTTTCTGTTTTAAGTAAATAGAAATTAAATAGAACAATCCGTATTCCTGTAAATCCGAGTTAGGGAAATTATTTGCCAAGTTTTGAAAGTGACGAGTT
The DNA here is from genome assembly GCA_039801565.1 of Caldifarciminota bacterium. Taxonomy (GTDB): domain Bacteria; phylum Hydrothermota; class Tepidihabitantia; order Tepidihabitantales; family JAOUPE01; genus JBDRUX01. The sequence goes on along the minus strand of JBDRUX010000016.1, from coordinate 1,616 downwards.
GCTTGGTCGTAACGTTTTAGATGAAAATCGGCAATGCCCGCCCTTAGGTGAGCTTGATCCTGGTATAACTGCATAGTATCGCAAACCATCATTTCGAAGATTTGAGCAGCAATTAGGTTATTACCCAATTCCAGGTGGATTGTACCAAATAACAAATTCGCCTTTTGTTTCATAATCGGGTCGAGATCGGTTTTGGCTAAAATCTTCGCCAAGTGGGGAAGTGATTTTATCAACTCTTGCTTTTGGTAATAAGTTAAGGCTAAAAGAAAATCTCGCTCGGGGTTTTGCAAATTCTCTGGCAATCCTTGCAGATAAATCTTAGCTTGGTCAGGCTTACCGGTCTTAAGGCAGAGCAGGGCAAGAAAGATTAATAGTTCTTCATTATTACTTTGCCCGTGTCTGTTTTGCATTAACTTTTGCTGGTAAAGATTAGAAAGGACGGAAAGGGCATCCTCATTATGCCCCAATTGAAAGAGTGCAATTCCGTAGTCATAAAGAAAATTCAAATCCAGATTGGGATTATATTCTAATGCCTTAGCAAAATGCTTTATTGCGGAATCAGGTTGCCCAGTCAAAAATGCGGTCCGTCCCAAATAAGCTTGGGCTAAACCCTTGGCAGGGTCGGTTTCAGCTAAGCTGAGAGCGTTAGTGAAATACCATTGTGCCATTTTATAGTCGGATGAATTTAGACAAGCCTTACCTGAAGAAAGATTAAATTGATAAGAATAAAGCAATTCGAGGGAATTGATTAAGATTGACCGAAATGGCTTTTGCTCACCGCTACTGATTATGGGCGGTGAATAGAATTGAATCAGACTGAAGATAAAACTTAATAAAAGATTAACCAAACTTTATTAATTAGCATAGAATTAAATCTACCACTTGTCAAGGTTTTCGATAGGTAATCGGTGATTGGTGAGAAGTGTAGCGGTGTGATTTATCACACAACGATTTAAACTACTGAACAAAGTTATCCGAATCGGATTTTGCAAGAAAAGAGAAAATTCCTTAAGAATTCGCTGCAGTCGAAGTTGAAATGATTTTTACGCATCATAAAAATTAAAGATCAGGGTACAGTTGTAGCGGTGCGATTCATCACCCGCCAAATTTTAAACTATGTTGAACATTTTGAACTATTTTTCCAGCACATTCCCGAAATCGGTAATTACAATTAGTAGTTAGGGATTGGTACGCACCAAAAACGATTTAAACTATTTGAACATTTTGAACGATTTCTTATGCACCCTTAAATCCGTGATTAAGGCACCGGTCTTAGAGCTTCTGTCAATGTTTGTGGAAATTTTTTGACCACCATTAAGCAGTTTCCTTTCGTGCCTTGATTTCAATACCATTCCGATACTTCACACCAGCAATTACCATCGCCGCTAATTCAGGATAATTTATCCTCCGCCAACGCACCTGCCGCTTTAACATTAATTGATACACTACCCCTAACGCCGATGCCTCATTCATTAGCCGCTTCGCTTTGTTTAACCGCTGCCGTATCCACGCAAATGGTGATTCCACCGGATTGGCCGTCTTAAGATGTATCCAATGCTCCTTCGGAAAATTAAAATATGTCGTTAATACCTGGGAATCTTTTAATAAACAAGCCA
>JBDRUX010000015.1:0-31793 GCA_039801565.1 Caldifarciminota bacterium | reverse complement strand
CTACTACACCTTCAGCCAGCATTATTCTTGCTATACCATAAAGGACATAACTCTTGCCGGTTGCGGTTGCCAAATCAATTGTGCAGGCAAGTTTATCCGGCAGTTGCAGATGCCTTACAAAATCGTTAAAGGTCGGATAAAGTTCTTTAAGATTAGAATTAGTCTCATAATTCTCTTCAGCCAAATCCCGAAGATTCTTATATCTCTTTCCTAATAGATACCTTAAAACAACTCTTATTGCTTCTTTCTGAAATTCCCGTGTCCCGCAAAGAGCGTCTAAAAAGCCTTCGTATTTAGAAATGTCAAAGATTTCCGGGTCAATACTTTCCGAGACCTTTAAAACTAAATCGCTGGCTTTGATTTCTGGCATAGCTAATCTTTGCTCTTAACCAGTATTTTTCTTCTCGCCGCAGTTGCAAATTGTAAAAAATATTTATCTAATGACTCGGCAGTTGATTGGTAGTAGTTATCACCATAAAAGTAATCGCAAACAACCTCACGCATTCGGACGATTTCTTTTAAACGATGTCGCCAACGGCTATCGGCAATTGTTAAATCAAACAGTTCCAATCCTCTTTCTAAGGCTTTAGCGCTTTTCTCTTTATTATTTTTCCTCTGCCAGAGCAATGTCCGACCGATTTCGGCACCAATATTCGCCAATTGTTCCAAAAGGGTAAATTCCTGCCAGCGACCAGCGGCTAAATTTTTGTGCTGTGCCATAAATCACTCAATCAATGAATTAACAATCTGGACTATTTTCTCTTTTTTTTGGGGTCTTCCACATTGCGCGAACAATTCCCTTGCGCCGGACGGATGTTAATAACCGAATCAAATTCAATCCAATTTTCTTTTGATTCTTTGGGATAGATATTAATACCCCATAAATTTTCTTGTTTTGACCCCTGTTCCAAAAGGACCGCTTCCTCATCCGAATGCAGTTCACCGCCGATTGCCATAATGCCATTTTCGATATCAACCACCGGTTTGATTAAATCACCAAACAACTCTTCAGCAATTTCCTGTAATTCCTGGCGGGAAATTTTACTTTTAATGATTCGGATTCTTTCTAACATTACTTTTGCCCGATTTGGTATTCAATTACTTTAATCTGACTCGGGTAAACTTTTATAATGCTTGTCATTTCACCTTTTGTATTAATGGACACCGCAACCTACTTTGGAAACATTTTTAGTCGAACAGTCTCCCTTTTTATCTCTACCTCAAGTTCCTTCTTCGTAGGTAGATATAACTTGTATTTTGATACAAATACTTTATTACTCAATCCGCCGAGGGCATATTCGATAAATACCCGACTTCGTTTTGACTCGGTGCAAAGAATAATGCCGATTGGTGGATTTTCATCCTTGAGTAGTTCGTTATCCTTTATGTAATTCAGGTAAAAATTCATCTGCCCAATATCTCTATGTTCGAGTTTGCCAATTTTTAAATCAATCAATATCAAACATCTTAATATTCGATGATAAAAAAGAAGGTCAATATAATAATGCTCATTATCAATCGTAATCCTTTTCTGCCTGCCAACGAAAGTAAAACCCTTGCCCAATTCCAAAAGGAACTCTTGTAAATGGTCTATTAATTTCTGTTCCAGCAGTGATTCAGTGTAATAACTTTTTTCTGGTATTCCTAAAAACTCTAAAACATAAGGGTTTTTTACCGCATCTTCTGGTTTTTCAACAACTTGCCCCTTTTTCGCCAACTGCCTAACCTTTTCTTTATTTTTACTTAACGCAAGTCTTTCAAAAAGCATTGAATCAATCTGTCTTTTTAGTTCTCGCACTGACCAGTTATTTTTAATCGTTTCTATCTCATAAAAAGACCTCGCCAAATCATCTTTTATTAAGATGAGCTCCCTAAAATGTGACCAAGTTAATTTTTCTTTTAAAGCATCAAACGATGTCCGAGACAATGTTGCGGATTTTACAGATTTCCGAGACATCGTCTCGGATTTTAAGAGGTGAGGGTAAACGATATAAAATTTTCGCATTGCTTCCAGATTATCAACCGAAAAACCTCTGCCATATCTTTGCATTAAATCATTAGATAACCTTAGCAGAAGTTCTTCGCCATAGCCAGCCCTTTCTTTCCCTTTTTGTTCTTCTTCCACAATCAACCTGCCAATCTGCCAATAGGTTTCAACAATAACAGTATTTATCTGTCGGACCGTTTTTCTTCTTGCCGCTTCCAGCAGTTCAGAGACTTTATTGAGAAGATTTTTGTAATTTGCCGACTTAATGATATTTGCCATTTTATCCATTAATCCTTTCTAATTGCCCAAGCGATGACTTAAATTCAAGAGTTTCGGATTCCGCATTACCGATAAAATCTTTAAATTTTTTTATTTTATTTTCCTCTCTTCTTAGTTTTCTGCTTTTTGGCTATTGCCGGTGCGATTTTTCTTAAAATCCTCTTTCCCTTTCACTTCCCTTCTCTCATTTCCCCACACATCCATATAGATTATCATCATTCGGTTGGTCAGTTTTTCGGCGGGGAAGCGAATTTCATAATTCTTCTTTGCTAAATCCGATGCAAACCATTTGTCATCCATATCAAAATAATCGCCATTGAAGTCATAATCAATCATCACCATTGATAATGCCTTAAAGCCAAGTTCTTCATCCGGGATTGGTCGCTTAGAAAGGACATTGCTCTGAAACTTCTTAATTTTTATTACCGCCTCTTCAAATGGCAGTTCCTTCTTTCTTTTCTCAATATAATATTTACACTCAACATCCGGTGGATAAACAAAATCAAATCCGACCTGCTCCATCACCTTATTAACTTCCGAAATATCAGCCGAAAGCGGTTGCTCAAGAAGTTTAAAATTCTTCTTTTGGAGTTCGTCAATTATTGAGTAAGGAATCCGCAAGACATAATATTTAATTCCGTCCTTATCAATATAATCTTCTAAAAACAGGACACTGGCTGCCGGTGCAATAATAAATAACCTTTTGCCAATTCTTTTACCCAATATTGAATGAAGATTATCAATAAAACCTCGGTCCATCACATACTCTTCTTCGTTTTTATTCTTTTTCCATTTAAAGACTAAGACATCATCTTGACCAAAATAGCCATCTAAATCAATACCGGCGATAGTATGCGGTTCATCTTTGCATTGGAACAGTTCCAAGGCAAACTTTCGGTATTCAGCAAAAGGCAGTTCTTTAAGTATCCTCATATCATAAAGACCGGCATTATAAACCGCAAAAGGCTTTGGTTTTAATGGTTTCCCTTTATTACCGATTTCTTGCTTCAGATTAAGCATTCTCTTTATCATTGTATAAATAGCGAACTTAGAAGAATCAATCATAATCCATCTTCTTTTAAGTTTTTCGGCCACCGCCCCGGTTGTGCCTGAACCAGCATAAGCGTCTAAAACGATATCGCCTTCGTTAGATGAGGCTTTGATAATTCGTTCAAGAAGTTGCTCGGAGTTTTCAGTCGGATAATCCCACTTAAAGGTATAACCCGGAATATCTGTCCAATTGGAATCAACAATTTCCATCGCACTTGTTAAATACTCAGGCATGCCCGTCTTGTCATTCAATCTTATTCTACCTTCAGATATATATTTGTCCAATCTTTCTTGGGTAAAGGTCCAATGACGACCATCGGGGGGCATTATTATTTTATTCTCAAATACCCTGCCTCTTGAATAATATTCTCCATTTTTTTCTTTAAGTTCTTCAGGCTTATAAAAATGCAAATATTTTGTATCTACTTTTGACCATCGAATGCCGGGCGAGTGCATATGAAGCCATTTTTGATCGGTTCTTTCTTTTTTGAAGCCATGAAATAAATAATTTTGTGTTTTTGTGTAGAAAAATACCGAATCAGAAGCTGTGTTAAATCTATTTATTCCTTCGAATATCTTTTTGGTGCGGTTAATAATTATTTCATTCTGAAAATTCTCCTTCCCAAAAATCTCATCCAGCAAGACTTTCATATAATGCCCGAAATGATAGTCAGTCCTCATATAAAAACTGCCATCGTCAGCAAGCAACTCCCTTAATAAAATTACCCTCTGTCTTAACCATTCCAGGTATTTTGCTCCCATCAGTTTTGCCGAATATGCCCCAACATCACCCTTACCGTAAATATCCCCAGTTCCAAACGGCGGGTCAATATAAATTAACCGAACACCTTTTGAACCATCCGGATTTTTTAGTTTGCCTTCGTCTTTCATCTTAAGCAGAGTCTTCAGAATTTGCAAGTTATCACCAAAAATCAACATATTGTGCCACTCGTCATCGTTCACATCACCAAAGACCTTAACCTTTTGTAAAGGAACCGCCATCGTTTCAGCGATAACATCAACTTCTCTCTGCTTACCGGCATAAAGCAATTCGGTCTCTTGTCTTCCTTCAAAGAGTAACCATCTAAATTCCTCAGGGATTGGTTTGCCCTCGTTTAGCAATTTAACGATAGTATCTATTTCTTCCTTACTCAATTTCCTCATATTTCAACTCGTCATTTCTGAAAAAGATACCTTAATTTTTGTCCCTGTCAAGACCGCAATTTCTTTGTCACATTTATTATTGCTTCCTTCTAATCCTGACCGGTCAGGATAGGTATCGGTGAAGGTAATATAGGTTTGACAACATCGCTAAAGCCGTTATAATCGAGTAATGATTGAGCCTTTGCAATTAGCCCAAAAGCCAACACCAATTCAATGTATATCGGATATTCCAGGTCTGCCACCCAAAGTTAAGATTCATTTGAAACGGGACGATTTAACCGGTCTACTGGCTTCGGGTAATAAAGTAAGAAAATTGGAATACCTTTTAGCCGATGCTTTGAATAAGCAATGCGATTGCATTATTACCGCTGGCGCAATCCAATCGAATCATATCCGAACAACGCTTTATCTCTGCGCTACAATAGGCTTGAAAGGAGTAGCGGTTATGAGTGGCACGCAACCCCAAGTTTTTGACGGCAACCTTTTGCTTTCTTCGCTCTTTGGTGCCGATATTTATTTCTTAGCCCAAGAGGAATACGATAAGCTGAAAGAAAGTTTTATGCAAGAATTAGCAACAAAATACAAAAAACAGGGTTTTAAGCCTTATCTTATCCCAACCGGCGGCTCAAATGGCTTAGGTGCCTTAGGTTATCTATCAGCAATGCAGGAGATGAAAAGTTACATCAAACTGCAAGCCATTGACGCAATCTTCTGTCCGGTTGGCTCAGGTGGCACTTATGCTGGATTATTATTGGGTAAATACCTCTATGGTGTAGAAACGCCATTATATGGTATCTTGGTTGACGAGACCATTGAATATTTTAAGGTGAAAATTAAGAACATTATTAATGAATCGAGTATTATTCTCGAAAAGAAACTTGCGATTGACGAGGCTGATATTAAACTCATCAATGGTTATATCGGTGCTGGTTATGGAATTCCTTATCCTGAAGAAATCGAAGTTATTAAGAAGTTGGCGTTGAAAGGAATTATTTTAGACCCGGTTTATACCGGCAAGGCGTTTTATGGTATGATTAAAGAAAGGGAAAGATTAGACTATCACAACCCAATCTTTATTCATACCGGTGGATTATTTTCAATTTTCGCATACAAGGAGGCGTTGGTTACTGAATAGCCCCTTCTCCTTTGGAATCTTGAATTTTTTGCTTCAGTTCGGCTAAAATATTTAATGCCATTAATGGTGTGATTTGGTTAAGGTCAATCTTTGCCAACTCTTCAATTAGGTTCTCAGCAATTTTATTGGTTTGGTTTTGTTCGCTGGTAGTTGTTATCTTTTCCGGAGCGATGCTTTGGACACTTATCTTTTCGCCTTTTTCGAATTCCCGCAGTACTGCTTTAGCCCGTTCAATTACCGCTTTGGGCAGACCAGCCAATTTTGCTACCGCAATGCCATAACTCTTATCACTTTTACCGGCTACTAATTTTCTTAAAAATATTATGCTGTCCCCTGACTCTTTAACGGCAAAGTTATAATTTTTGACTCGGGGCAAAAAGTTGGTAATGTCAGTTAACTCGTGATAATGGGTGGCAAATAATGTTTTGGGATATACGCCACTTGAGTTTGTGTGCAAATATTCGACCACTGCCCAGGCTATGGCTAAGCCATCATAGGTCGCGGTACCGCGTCCAACCTCGTCTAAGATGATTAGACTGCGGGTAGTAGCATTATTTAAAATATAAGCGGTTTCGTTCATCTCGGCTAAAAAAGTAGAAACCCCGCGGGCTAAATCGTCCGAAGCCCCAATCCGCGTGAATATCTTATCCACAATACCAATCTTGGCTTGGCGCGCTGGAACAAATGAACCCATCTGCGCCATTATCACAATCAAAGCGACCTGACGAAGATAAGTTGACTTCCCTGCCATATTCGGACCGGTTATCAAAAGGATTTGGTGGTCATCATTCGACAAAAAGACATCATTGGTAATGAATGGTTCGGTTAAAAGTCTTTCGACAACCGGATGCCGCGAGTCTTTGATAATGATTTCATTCCCATCGTTAATTTCGGGTTTGACATAATTGTTCTCTTTTGCCACCAGGGCAAGACTTAAAAGCACATCGAGTTGAGCAACGATACTGGAGAATTCTAAAATCTTCAAAACCGACCGAGCCACTTCCCGGCGCAATTCGATAAATATTTCATACTCCAAAGTTTGACTACGGGCTTCGGCATTTAACACTTTGGCTTCGTACTCCTTCAGTTCCGGGGTGATAAATCGTTCGGCATTTGCTACAGTCTGTTTCCGCAAATAATGTTTTGGTACTAAATGCAAGTAAGATTTGGTAACCTCGATGTAATAACCAAACACTGAATTATAATTCACCCTAAGGTTAGGAATACCGGTGGCCTTGCGTTCCTTTTCTTGCAAGGTTTGGATATAATTTTTGGCATTATGGCACATTTGGCGAATTTCGTCTAACTCCGGTGAGCAACCAGTTCGAATAAGACCACCTTCGGTTAAAGAAAGCGGTGGTTCAAAAACCAAAGTATTCTCAATCCTTGTCACTATCGGTGTGAAGTCAAAAATTCGGTTATAACATTCTTTTAATAATTCACTGGTTGTATCGGCTAATAAGTTTTTTAGCTTTGGTGCGGCCTTAAGAAAATTTTTTAAGGCAATCAAATCCCGGGCATTAGCCCGCTCGCAACCAACTCGGGAAGCGATACGCTCAATATCACCAATCGTGGTTAAAATTGTGTCCAATTCCTTTGCCAAATAAGAGTTATTCATTAACTCTTCGACTGCTTGCTGACGCTCTCTTATTTTCGGAATATCTAACAATGGCCGTAAAAGCCATTTCCGCAAAAGCCTCGTTCCAACTGGTGTTTTTGTCTTGGCGAGGATTGATAAAAGAGTGCCGGTTTTGGTATCAGTTGAACTTATTGGATTTAGCCGTTCGGTCAATTCTAAGTTCTTACGGGTCGTTTGGTCAATTAGTAAATAATCGGTTGCGCAATAGACCGAGATCTTTTGGATATGGGGCAGGGTATTTTTTTGCCCGCCCATTGTCTCTTCTAAATAATACAGGATTGCACCGGCTGTGGCAATCCCTAACGGAAAACCTTCGACACCGAACCCGGCTAAATTAGCCACCCCAAAGTGATTTTTTAATTTCTCGTAAGCAAAATCGTAAGAAAAATAGTAATCGTCTAATCGGGTTAAGACTCGCCCCAGTCTTAAATTATCAAATACCGTAACCTTGCTTTGGGGAATTATAATCTCTTTTGGATCGAGTTTCTGAATTTCTTCAAGAAGATTGTTTTCAGCAAGCTCGGTTAAATAAAATTCACCAGTTGAAATGTCGCAAAAGGCAAAGCCAAAAATGCTATTTTTGTTCTCGGTGATTGCTAAGAGATATTGATTCTTATTTTCTTCTAATAGGGCTGGTCGCATCGCCGTTCCCGGGGTAATCACTTCGATCACATTTCGTTTAATAAGCTTTGCCAATCCGGGTGCCTCTGTCTGTTCACAAATTGCGACCTTAAATCCAGCACCAACCAGACGGCTAAGATAAGTATCCAGTGATTTTAGCGGTATCCCTGCTAACGGCACCCGGTTATATTTGCCGTGGGAACGGGCGGTAAGGGTAAGACCCAATACTTTCGCACCGATCTTGGCATCATCGTAGAACATCTCATAAAAATCACCCACTTGAAACAGAAGGATAGTATCTTGATATTTCTGCTTAATCCGATGGTACTGCTCTAAGAGCGGGGTAAGTGACATATTTACTACCTTAGCCGGCTAAGGTTTGTTAATTCTTTTCTAATCGGTTGCGACGATTCCTTGTTTTTTCATCGTCTCCCAGGCAAAACATCTTGGACATTGCCATTCAAACTGCTTGGACAAATAACCACAATTCCGGCAGCGATAATTTTCGGTTTGGGTATCAAGTTGCTGAATTAGTTGTTGCAAGACCCATTCGCTTTTTTTCACCGCTCCTTGCTTCAGTTCCAAAAGGACGAGATTCATTTGGGCTAAAAGGGTATTTAAACCTTTTACCGGCGCTCGGGCAAGCACTGCGGTTGCCTGTTTTAAATCTTCTTTCTTTTCGTAAATCTTGGCCAAAGCAATATAGAGGTTAGGGTCTTCGGGCAGTTTTTTGATTAGGTTCTCATAAACTTCAATCACTTCTTCATACATTCCCAAATCATAGTAAGCGGTCTCAAGGCGCTTTTGAATTAATGGAAAATGTTGCGGGTTATGACTTAATACGGTTTTCCAGTTCTCAATTGCTTTTTCAATTTCTCCATTGGCATAATAGTAATCGCCTTGATAGATTAGAGCCGGTACGCTTGTGCTATCATAACGCAACGCAATCTTATAGTAATCCAGTGCCCGTTGGACATCCTTTTGACTTGCCAATACTGCCTTTCCGAGTTCAGCGTAATAATAACTTAGGTGCTTTTTATCCTTTGGCTTGCTGGCAAGTTTTTTTAGTAAGCGTTCACTCTCATCCCAACGTTCGGTCTTTTGATAGAGCCTAAGTAAAATTTCAAAGTTGGTAAGGTCCTTTTCGTCAATGCGAACCAATTCTTCAAAAATTGGCAATGCCTTAGCAAACCGTTCCGTCTTAAGATAAATCTGCCCTAAACTTTGATAGATTTTCTTCTCTTGACTTTTGTCCAAAGTTCGCCGCAGAGTAAGAGTTTCTAAGATTTTAATGGCGCGTTCGATTGCGCCCGAATCGAAATAAAGTTCTGCCAGACGCAGATAGGCGTCAATATTTTCCGAATCCTGGGTCACCGCTTGTTTAAATTTCTCGAGCGCTAATTCCTTTTTGCCTTCCAATAAAAGTGTTAACCCCTCAGTATAGGCAGGCATTAGAATTTTTCGTCGTTTTAGAGCATCTCTAATTACTGGATAAAGGGCAATAAAAAGGACAATGACAAGAATTATGATTAACCCGGTCATTTTGGCTCCTTTTCTTCGATATCCAGTGCTAAGTTGCGCAGTGCCTTCAATTCTTCATAGAGGGCATCGCGTTCTTTTTTCTGTTTGTAAAGGCGGGTCCGCAAACGAATTTCATCAATTACGGCAAAGATTCCAATCGTCACAAGCCCAAAGCCAAAAGCATAAAGCATAACGATTGATAAAGAAACATTATAGACCTTGCCAAATACCCTTACCGTCGTATTGATGTCATAATTCTCCAGCGCCAGAAATACCAGTAAAAAACCGATGATTAAAATTAAAATGACGCGTAGGATTGTCATTTTTCCTCCAATCTCAAATTAAGGTTCCTTTGCCCCAACCAAAGTCCAACCCCGCATACCGATAATCTTCACTTTCAAAATCGCACCGATTGGCTCTAATCGGTCTAAGACGACAACTTTATTACTCTTAGTTCGAGCCAAAGATTGATCAGTTTGGTGCTTCTCTACCATAACCTCAAGTTCTTGTCCAATTAGTTTCTGATTATTCTCTTTAGTGATTTGGGATTGGAGCGCAATTAATTTAGCCAATCGCCTGCGGCCAGTGGCAAAGTCTACTTCGGGTTTAATGGTCAATGCTTGGGTTTGGGGTCGGGGCGAATATTGAAACATATAGGCAAAATCAAATCTTATTTTTTCGAGCATTTCTTTTGTCTGATTAAAATCGTCTTCAGTTTCAGTCGGAAAGCCTACCATTATATCGGTCGTAAAAACTACCTCAGGAATGTACTGCCGGGCAAGCTCAATCCTTTCAAGATATTCTTCTTTGGTATAACGCCGATTCATTAATGCCAAAATCCGATTCGAGCCCGATTGCAAAGGCAAATGGATACAGGGACAAAATTTCTTGATACCGGCTAAGGTCGTAATCACCTCTTTTGAAAAATCTTTGGGGTGAGCGGTAATGAACCGAAGCCATTCGACACCAGGAATCTTTTCAACCTCTTTTAATAAGCCACCAAAATCCATTCCATTGTAATGATAAGCCAGAACATTTTGTCCGACCAATGTTATTGTCTTAACACCACTTTGCGTCAGAATTTCAATCTCTCTGGTGATTTGCTCAGGACTTTTTGACCGTTCCTGACCCCGAACATAAGGCACGATGCAATAACTACAGAAGTTATTACAGCCACGCATAATGGCAACAAAACCGGTCACCAACGATGAACTCTCGGCTTTCGGATAAATCCCATCGTAACATTCTTGATTCAACCCAACCCACACTTGGGGCATCTTAGGTTGGGTTGTCAAAAGATTGGCTAAGAGCGAAGGCAAGTGTTGATAACCGTCCGGGCCAACCACCAAATCTGCACCATAGTGTGAAATCAACTCCTCCTTATAATTCTGTGCCATACAACCTAAGACTCCAAAAATTCTTTGACCATCCTTTTTTCTCTTCATACTCATCAGTCGGCCCAAGGCGCGGTTTTCAGCGTGTTTTCGAACCGAACAGGTTAAAAGTAAGATAATATCGGCTTCGTTCTCATCTGCCACTGGTGAATAACCAGCTGATTTCAGTATCTCTTTAACAATACCGGCATCATACTGGTTCATCTGACAGCCATAGGTTGTAATATAAAAGTTGCGTCTCATAATATTAAAAGTTAGCTGGTTTAAAATTCCAATTGGGTTGGAAACGGATAAGTTTCATTGCTAATATTCTATTAAAATCAGCCAATTGTCAATCTAATGCCGTTGTTGATAATCGGTTATTAGTTGTTTCCGCCTCAGGGCGAACTGAAAACCAAAAACTAATAGTCACTTTTAGGGACATTTCCTATTCAGGGCGACTGGTCAATGGATTTAGCCGATGTCGCGTTATTGTCTATTTTTTTGGTCTCTTGCGTTCTGCCTTTAACTAAAAATAGATACACTGCCCAGAAGATAATTGAGAAAAGAAGAAAAACCAAAACCAGAAATAAAAAACCCAATATCCCAAATCGTAACATATAGCCTCGTTGCGGAATTGCCCAGCCTTGGGCATAACTTAAGACAAAATTGACAAAAAATCCTAAAATTAAATTACGCATAAAAGAAAAGCCTCACTTTCTTTTGAGATTTTTAATTTTAAACAAACCTTTTTAAATTGTCAATGTTACAATTTTGGAGATATCTTTGTTATTGGGCAATGATAAAAACTATTAAACTAGTCAAAAGACCGGGAATGAAACCATGAATACCAAAAGGATTTTTTAATATGAGCCAGATAAGAGCAGTGGCAAATCCGGCAACCATTGAGACAATAACCGCCTTCCCCTTTTCTTTTTTACTATAAAGCCCAAAGATTAAAGGAATAGTTGTGGTCGAAGCAATTACTGCCCAGGCAAAACCAGTCAGAGTTAAAACCATACCCGGTGGTTTAAGCGCCAAAAGAACTGAAATAATTCCTATTGTTAAACCGACTATTCTTGACAACCAAATTCCTTTTTGCCAATTGAAGATATCTTTGACAATGGCACTGGTGATTAATAGCAAAACTGCGGAAAAGGTGGACATCCCAGCGGCTAAAACGCCAGCAATGAACACAGCAATGAGTAAAGGCGGGAATATATCCTTTACCAGATTCGGCAAAGCCAAGTCGGCATTAGTTAAATTGGGAAAAAGAATCCTGGAGGCGGCACCACAAAAATAAGGAACAACCGCAACCGAAGCACCTAAGGCACCTAATACGCCAGCAATTTTTAAGACCTTTTTTGATTTAACCGAATAGAACCTGACTAGTAATTGGGGCATTCCCCATACCCCTAAACTGACCACCAAGGCAAAGGTAAAAAGTCCGGAAAATCCCCAGATTCCCGGTGTCTCGACATAATTAGGATTGATTGCATACAATCGGTCAAATATCGCCTGGATACCACCAATTCGATTCAAAGTTGCGAAAAAGACCGCACCCAAAGCAAAAATCATCAAAATTGCCTGGAAGAAACCGGTCCAGACTACCGCTAAGTAACCACCCAATACAACATAGACAATAATAACCAGTCCAGAAATCAAAAGTCCGATAAAATAAGTGGTATTTAACAGAACTTCCAGCATATTCGCCATTCCCTTAAGGATACTGATATTATAAACAATCATAAATAAGGCTATCACCACTGCCGAAAAAATTTTTGCTGGTTCGGACCGATAACGAACTTGAAAGAAATCGGGTATGGTCATTATGCCAGTCTTATGCGTGAATTGATAAAGTCTTTTGCCTAAGACGACAAAGACCAAAACCACTCCCAATAAGACATTAATCGCGGCAATCCATATTGTCGCCAATCCATATTTATAACCATAGCCACCACCGCCAATAATCACTACCGAACTGTAATAGGCTGCAACATAAGATAGACCGGTCACCCAACTGCCAATCTTCCTGCCACCTAAATAATATTCGTCCTCGCTCTTTGCCCGCCGCGCTGAGAAGAGACCAATCAAAAACAGAATGAGCAAATACAAAATCAATATTACGCTGTATAAAAAGTAATTACTCATCTTTATCTTGATTCGATTTACCCAAAGCCCATAGGATTGCAATCAAAATACTAATAAAGATTACAATCACGGCAGCAAAGGTATAAGTAAAGTAAAACGGTTTATTCATCTTAGCAGGCTAAATCTACGAAATCTTAATTTGGCGGTTAAAATCCGGTCGGAATTGAAGATTCGAGCCGCAATGCCAATCACTACGACTGAAAATAATGCCATATAAATAAAACCAAAAACTATCATTGAATAGTTACCAAAAATCAATGCCTTGGGCGTAAGAAATGGATAAGCGAATGGAATTAGATAGACGATAATCTTGATTGGTAAGGAAACGGTCTCGATATCAAATAACATCGTAAAGAAATAAGGAATCAAGCAAAGAATCATTAATGGCGTGATTGCGGCTTGGGCGCTTTTGGCATCATCAGAAAAGATGGCAAGGAGTGTGGCTAAGGCAAGGGCAGAAAGAATTGCTAAGAAGAGTGAGAGGGCAATCAGAAGCACTGATTCCAACCTAATACCCAAGCCCAATTGCTTGGTCAAATTACTGCCAACTGCTTGAGTCATCTGACCCAGTTCACCAAACGAACCCATATAATAACTGAAGGCAAAAACAAAGATACCGGCAATGATTAATGCCACCACCACTGCACCTAACATCTTACCCAAGACAATCTGCACCCGTGAGATTGGCACAGTTAATAAAGTCTCCAAAGTCTTATTCTCCTTTTCCTGACCGATTGATGCCGCAATCATCTGGCTCGTATAGATAATGGTAATCAAAAGGATAATCGGAATCATAAAGGTTTGTGACACCAATAATCCTTGCAATAATTCAGGGCTACCTTCGGCGACTTTTTCTCTTATTACAATATATTCCTTAGGTCGCAATGGCGTCTGAAGATTTTCGGGCAGTACTTCAGGATAAGCCTTTTTTAAATAATCCGCCGTGATATTTTTATTGATTGCGGTAAGGATTGTCTTAAGTTTAATTCCGCGCAGCGCCTGGGTAGCAGACAATCCTTGAATTAGATTATAGACTGAAATTTCCGCTGGGTTTAATTCGGACAGATTTTGGGCAAGTCCCTGAGGAATAACAATCGCCAAGGCAATTCCTTCTTTCTTTGCTTGCGTTAAGACTTGTTCTTCATCACCAGTAGTCTCAATCACCACCAGACCACTCAATCTGAAGGCTTTAATAATATCTTGGGACAAAGAAGACCGGTCAAAATCAGCAACTAAAATCTTCTGGGGTGCGCTTGCCCTTTGCCTTTCACCTCGAATCGCCCGACCGATGAAAAGAAATAGAATCATTATTGTGATAAATGGAATCAAAAGCTGGCGGGTCAAAAGTTCTTTAACTTCTTTTCTTAAAAGATTACCAAGAACTCTCAATTCACTTTCTCCACTTTCATAAAGACTTCTTCTAAGTTGCGTCCGTTATATTTTCGCTTCAAATCTTCTGGGGTTCCACTTTCAATGATTCTGCCATTCTTAATCAATGCTACCCGGTCAGAAAGAAACTCAACTTCTAACATATTGTGGGAAGATAAAAGCACGGTAGTTCCTTCCCGAGCAAAGGTCTTTATCCTTTCTCGAATTTCCAAAGAATTTGCCACATCTAAGCCTGATGTCGGTTCATCTAAGATTGCCAATTTTGGTTTCACCATCAAGGCACGGGCTAAAAGGAGTTTTCTTGCCATACCTTTACTATAGGTCTTCACCTTATCATAGATTCGTTCTTTCAAGTCCGCGATATTCATCCCTTGTTCCACTATCGCTTTCAGTTCGTTATTATTAGCTGAATAGAAAGTTGCCATAAACCGAAGATAATCAATACCACTTAAGTTCTTATAGGCACCGGCATCTTCGGGCAGATAACTTATCAACTTGCGTACCGCATCAGGATTTTTCGTAACCGAAAAATTAAAGACTTTTACTTCGCCTTGGGTTGGTTTGAGTAAGGTTGCGACAATTCTTAGGGTTGTGGTCTTACCTGAGGCGTTTGGACCAATCAGTCCAAAGATTTCATTCTCTTTAATATTAAAAGAGATACCGTTTAAGGCGCGCAGTGCGCCGTAATCTCGGACCAGTTCAGAAACTTCAACCGCAAAATCCACGCTGGATTATAATCAAAAGCAGCAAAAAGTCAAATTAGATTAAATTTGACAAGTTACAAAACCAAAATTGCATTCAATAGCGAAAATGAGATATAATCAGATTTTGGGGGAATTGGAAAATGGGTAATTTTTGTATTATAAAAAAACTGGTGCCCGACAAACAAAAACAGCCCCAGTAGAAAAGAAAAACAATGAATTTGTAGCGATGCGGTTTATCGCACAACAAATTAAACAATTGAACATTTTGAACCATTTTTAAATTAGTGATTGAGGCACCGGTTATAAGGATTAGGGAAATAATGAGGCGGTATAGGAGGTTGCTTTCCAGGTGACCTACAGGGCTACCCACTGGATTGCTCCCCAGGTTGCTTCCTAAGTTGCCTACCGGGTCGCTTTCGAGGTCGTCCCCTAACCCGCTCCCGAACTTGCTCCCTAACCAACTCCCGAAGTAGCTTCTGAGGCTACTCCCCAAGCGACCTACGGGGCAGCTTAGGGGGTAGCCTACGGGGTCACCCCCTATACGATACCCCCTCCCAAAGGGAAAATTAGCGTAACCGACGGACGACCAACATGATAGACGAAAAAATCGGTCAATTTTGATGTTACTTATAAGTAACATTTTTCTGACGTAAAACTGTCCCGATTTCGTGCTTTCGTGGTATTTCTACGCAGTCCTCAAGTCTCTTTAAAGACTTGAGCTTAATGGATTATCTTATCGCTTGCTCGGTGGTTTTGTCGAAGAAATGAACTTTTCCTAAGTCAATAAAAAGGTCAATATTTGTCCCAGGATAAGCCTGATAACGAGATGGAATCCGAGCCACTAAATGCAAGGCTGAGGTTGAGCGAAACGAGCCTAACTGTTGGTTTGAGACTAGAAGATAAACAATTGTTTCATTGCCCATCGGTTCAGCCATTTCCACCACTGCTCGAAAGCTGGGCAAATCTCTGCCACCGGGGTCTAATAAAATATCTTCGGGTCTGATACCTACAATCACTTCTCGATTGATATAAGGTCCGAGATACTTTTGCATTTCGGGTGTGAGGGGAAAACTTAAGCCATCGCCTTCAAAACAAAGGGGCTTTGCCCCTTTGAAACCCCAATTTTTAATTCTTAAATCCGGGGAGATGAGGGGTTGCCCCTCATCCACTGTTTTTGGTTCGTTCTTAATTACGCCTTCAACAAAATTCATTGGCGGACTACCAAGAAAACCAGCGACAAATTTATTAACCGGTTGGTCATACAAAGTGAGTGCATCAGCTACTTGAAGTAGTTTGCCATCTTTCATTACTCCAATCCGCTCGCCTAAGGTCATTGCTTCAACCTGGTCATGGGTGACATATAAGACAGTAGTCTTTAGTTTCTTTTGAATCTGGGCTAATTCGGCGCGCATCTGAACCCTTAATTTGGCATCAAGGTTAGAGAGTGGTTCATCAAAGAGAAATACTTTTGGATTGCGGACAATGGCACGTCCGACTGCAACCCTTTGTCTTTCGCCACCCGAAAGTGCTTTTGGTTTGCGGTCTAAAAGATGGGTTATTCCCAAAATTTTGGCTGCCTCCAGTACTCTGCGTTCGATTTCCGTCTTAGGAAGTTTTCGCATCTTCAGCCCAAATGCCATATTATCAAAGGCGGTCATATGGGGATATAAAGCATAGTTTTGAAAGACCATTGCAATATCTCGGTCTTTGGGTGGGACATCATTAACTAAACGGTCATCAATAAAAATCTTTCCTTTGGTTGGCTCTTCTAAACCGGCAATTAATCTCAAAGTGGTTGACTTGCCACAGCCAGAAGGTCCAACTAAAACGAAAAACTCTTGGTCGAAAACCTCCAAGGTTAGATTATCAACACCAATTATGTTTTTGTCATAGATTTTGCTTACCGCATCTAAAAAGACTCGACCCATTGGGAATTCTAAATTTGGAACTTCAAAGATTTAGTTTTAGGCATCGCTACGCATTTTGTGCCACAGGATATCCAAAATTTTACTAAGGGTCTCTTTTAAATCCTTTCTGGGCACGACGATATCAATAAAACCGTGCTTTAAGAGAAAATCAGCGCTTTGAAACCCTTCGGGTAATTTTTCGCCTATTGTCTGTTCAATCACCCTTGGACCGGTAAAACCTAAGATAGCCCCAGGTTCGGCAATGATGATATCACCCAACGAGGCATAAGAAGCCATTACCCCAGCAAAGGTTGGATTGGTGACAATCGAGATATAAGGAATTTTGGCTTGGTGGAGCAAGGCGAGTTCAGCGGCGGTCTTTGCCATCTGCATTAGGGAAAAAATTCCTTCTTGCATTCGGGCACCACCCGAAGTGGAAATGATAATTAAAGGCGTCTTTTCTTGACGTGCCAACCGAATCGCTCGCGCCACTTTTTCCCCTACCACCGAGCCCATACTGCCACCAATAAAGTTAAAATCCATCGCCCCAAATACCACAACTATATCGTTAATCTTACCTTTGCCATAAATAAATCCTTCCTTCAGGGCGGTCTTGGCTTGAGCCTCTTTGATTTTGGCATCATAATTAGGGAAGTCAAGAGGATCGGTCGGTACCATATCGGCGTCAAATTCTAAAAGACTGCCCTGGTCCAATAAAAGTTCAACGTACTTCCTGCTCGAAATCCGAAAATGATAATTACAGCGCGGGCAGATGAAAAAATTCTTTTCTAATGTCTTCCGATAGAGAATTTCATGACAGGAGTCACAACGCTGCCATAAACCGTCCGGAATCTCCGCACGCCGAACAATGGTTTTTTCATTACGCATTATTGTAGTATAGATAATGATTTTGAGGTGTCAAGACTATTCCCTTATGCTGAGAAAATTTGCTACTGAGTCGCTGGAGACACCGAATTTGTCGAATATTCGAATCATTCGTAAAAATGAGACGAATTGATAAATTTCGAATTTAGAATTTTACTTAAGTGGTTTTCGTTCTTAAGGACTATTCATCAATCTTTTTTGAACAGGTCTAAAAAGCGGTCTTCGTACATCTCAAATAGTCCCCAGCGGTCAAGTTCTTTTTTCAATTCCAGTGCTTTCTCTCGATTGGTTTTGGCTTCTTGAAACAACCGCTCAATTTTATTTAAGATATATTGGGAGATGCCGCCTTCGGTAGTTTCCTCTTCGGCTGGTTTTTCCCTCTGCTCCAAGATTTTTTGTAAGTGGTCCTCAATCTGTTCCATTCGGGCATCAACCTGTTGAATCTGATTGTCCAACTCGGTAAAATTGATATTCACCTGCAAAATTTGCGCCAATGCCTCAGCCAACGCTTTCCAAGCTCTTGGGTTTGGGAAACCAGTAGCATAGATTGGCATTGTCGCTAAGATACAAATTGCTTCGATTGCCTTTTCTTGGGCATAACCTAAGATAAGCCCATTTAGTCCAGAAATTGAACCTTCTTCCATAACCTTAATCCGATGGCGGACTAGTAAATCTAAGCCGGATTTCATATTGGCAACACCGAATAAACGGACTTTCTCCCGGTAAGATGATGGGATAGGAAAAGCGGCACCGGTAAATATTCGACTAACCCCAAGTTCTTGGGCAAAATTGACAATCTCGCGGGCAAATTTTGCTCCAGCCCAACCACCGAATTGGACTTCGTTTTCTAAG
The DNA here is from genome assembly GCA_039801565.1 of Caldifarciminota bacterium. Classification (GTDB taxonomy): domain Bacteria; phylum Hydrothermota; class Tepidihabitantia; order Tepidihabitantales; family JAOUPE01; genus JBDRUX01. Next base: position 13,136 of record JBDRUX010000015.1, on the reverse strand, counting down.
ACAATTAAATCTGGTTTTAGACGGAAGTAAAAGATACTCTTAGGCGGAGGCGGTAATTCGGCAATGCCATCCTCAACAATAATACTGTCCGGGGTATAAAACTCGGCAGTGTTAATTTGAGCAAAAGCCTGCATTGCCAAATTTCGTCGCAGGTAGTTTATAGCACCTAAAGCAACATTGCCCATTCCAGGCCAACAAGCCAACATCACCGGTCGCACCAGTTTTACCGACTCAGTTAATTGAATTTTCAGTTTCAGCCTCCTTGTTATATATTATAATTATTATAAAGATATTATTTAATTGTCAAGCGGCGATGTGGGTTATCGCTATCTTGCTACCACCATCACTCGAATTGAGATCGGCGTAGGTGGAGCAAATGTTCCGTGGTGATAAAGGTTGATTTCGGTAAAACCGGCATTGTTCAAAATTTTTTGGATTGTGGACAATTCATATCCGCGCTCCTTATGAATCTCTAAAAAGGAGCATTCTTTACCTTTAATCCGACAAGTTAAATACAGAGTGGAAATTTTAGTCTCAGGGTCATAGCTATTGCGCCAAATCGAATGAAGACCACCCGCTTCCCGTACCGATTCCCGGTTGCCCCAAAAGACCGATAGCCCATACTCCGTATTCAAATCGAAGACGAAAAGTCCACCATTTTTAACCGCCTTTCGCACACAATGAAAACAGCGCTCGAGGTCATCTTCGGTTAAAAGATAATTGATGCTGTCATAGAGACAGATTGCGGTATCAACCGGTTCTGGAATAGCGAAGTCGCGGATATCGGCTTGGTAGACCGTAATATCATAACCTTGGCTCTTTTTCTTTAATATTTCAAGCATCGCTTGAGCGCGGTCAATTCCAATCATCCGATAACCCCGCTTGGCGAAAAGAATAGTTGGAATACCCGTGCCACAAGCCAAATCAAGAATTGTTTTAGGTTTAATTCTAAACTTTTTAAAGATCTTTTCGATATAATTTACCCAACCCACATAATCAACACATTTGAGCATAAAACTATCATAGTAAGGAGCGAAATTAGAAAATGGCTCAACGGTTGAATTGGGTAATGACTTAAAGAAATCGTTGGCTTGGGATGCCCGTTCCATATCTTAATGTAACCAAAATCAAACAATAGTCAAGGGTAACCCGTGATTAGTAATCACAAGTCGTTAAGAAGTCTTGCAAATGATACTTGACCTTATGAAAATTTTTTGTAATATTGATTTTTAATTTAATGGAATATTATTTAATTCCATCAACCAAATTCGTCGAATGGCTTTCCAGCCTGCTCGATGAATTTTTGGTTTATCTGCCAATCGTTGAAGAGGAGAAGTGTCACTTTCACCAATTGAAAAGTAAGGATTTAGAAACGATACCGTCAACAAATTTTGCCTCGGCATTAAAAAAGATTCGGGCTTCGGAATCTTTAAAGGGTTTCTTTTTCTTGCCTCGGGAATTGGTTCTCAGAGGTTTTGAGACACCGCAAGAAAAAGATTTTCCGAAACAATTGATAATCGGTGCCAAGAATTGTGACCTTTTACCATTACAAGTTCACCGCCGGATGTTCTTAGAAGGTAATTATATTGACCCATTCTATCAACAGCGCTTAGACCGAACCGTAATTATCTCAGCGGATTGCCCTGAACCAGCGGAAACTTGTTTTTGTAATCTTTTGGGACTGACTCCTTACCCGAGTAAAGAAATTTTTGCTACCGAGTTCCCAAGGGTACAATGCGAAAATTCATTGCAGTGTCCCCCAGCCTCTCAGGTAAATCCTTTTTCGCCGCCTGCTGATATTAATTTAACTGTCCTGCGGGATGGTTTTCTGCTTGAACCCTTTACTGAGAAAGGGGAAGCGTTGATTGCTAGCCGACCAAATTTGATCCGGGCTGCTCGGGAAGAAGAAATAGAGGAAAAGCAGGAACAACGGCTAAAAGCCGAAAGAAATCTCAAAGCAATCAACCCCCAAGCCTTACCGGCTGGGTTGGCTTTGAGAGTAGAAAAAATGCAGGAAGAAAAGTTTTGGGATGAACACTCGAAGACCTGTGTCGAGTGTTTTGCTTGTCTAATGATCTGCCCAACTTGTTTTTGTTATCTGCTGTATGACCAGGCGAAAGCGAATAATAATTTTGAACGGCTGAAAATTTGGGATGCTTGCTATTATCCAGCTTATGCTCGGGTTGGTGGTGGAATGAATCCGCGGGCAGAATTTTTACAAAGGTTTAAGAACCGATTTCACTGCAAGTTTATGAATTTTTATCTGGACCATAATTTCTATGCCTGTTCGGGTTGTGGTCGTTGCCTTTCAGCGTGTAGTGGCAAGATTGATATTAGAAAAATTTTATTCGCATTATGAATAATCCTTATCGTTCAATTCCTGCGGAGATTTTACAGGTAATTGAGGAAACCCCTAATATCAAGACTTTCGTCTTGAAACCAAAAGAAACGCTTCAATTTGAAGCAGGGCAATTTGTTGAACTGACTGTGCCCGGCGTTGGCGAAGCACCCTTTACGCCTTCTTCTTCGCCTTTTGTTAAAGAGACCCTTGAGTTGACGATAATGCGAGTTGGTAGAGTGACAAATGAATTGTTTAAGTTAAAAGCCGGGGATTGGGTCGGTATTCGCGGTCCTTACGGTCAACGTTATCCATTAGAGAATTTTGAAAATAAAGAGGTATTTATTGTCGGTGGTGGTGTGGGATTAGCACCGCTACGTTCACTCTTCTTGGCTTTGACCCACGAGATTAAGAAATATAAAAAGATTTATCTTCGATACGGTGCACGCACTCCCCAGGATATTGTCTATAAAAGTTTACTGGCAGAGTGGAAAACCTGGAAAGGCGTAGATGTACTTTTAACAGTTGATGTCGGTGATAAGAGTTGGAAAGGAAAAGTTGGGGTCGTGACCGTGATTTTAGATAAGATACCAGTTGACTTTAATAATAGTGTGGCGGTAGTGTGTGGACCACCAATTATGATGAAATTCGTCACCCAACGACTTTTGGAAGCTGGCTTTGCCGGGAAAGATATTTATCTTTCAATGGAAAAGAATATGTCTTGTGGTTTGGGACAATGCGGTCACTGCCGGATTGGCAGGTATTTCACTTGTAAAGATGGTCCGGTTTTGACTTGGAAACAGATTAAAGATATTGAGGAACCTTTCTTATGAATTTGAATAGTTCAAATCGTTTAAAGAGTTCAATCTGCCCGTTTTGTCTTTATGGTTGTGAATTAGCTTTCACCTATGACGAGAATTATTTGGTTTTTAATGTTGAATATGCTGGACAAGGTGAGGTGAATCAGGGACGACTTTGTCCGCGCGGTAATGCGGTAGGCATTGTTTTAAATCACAAGCGACGATTAGCTTATCCATTATATAATAATAAAGAAGTAGATTGGGATAAAGCGTTAAGTGAAATTGCGGCAAGACCTTTGAGGCAAAATTCTGAAGCAATTGCCATAACTTTTGACCGTAATTTGACCGAAGAAGAGACAGGTTTGATTTATGATTTTGCCGAAAGGTTGGGGGTCGAGAATTTGGCTTGTTCTTATCTTGAACCGGAGAGTTACTTTGTTTATTCGGTTGAGGACTGTTTAGATGCCGAATTAGCTGATATTGAGAATGCCAAGGCTTTTGTGTTGATTGGCGATGTTTTTGGTCAAACACCGGTTATTGCCAAACCGATACTAAATGCTCGTTATGCTCACCGTGACCATCGTATCTTTGTTATTGATTCAATTTTAACCCGGACCGCTGGTTTTGCTGACCGATTTTTGCACTGTCAGCCGGGTAGTGAACCATTGGTAGTTTTAGCGCTTAAAAGCCTTTTAACCCGGGAGATTAAGGGTTTAGCGCCCGAACAAATTGCCGAAGTTTCAGGGATCAAACTTACTTTACTGGAAGAGGTTGCCAATAGTCTAACTAAACTTAAACCAATAGTGGTAGTTTGTACAATGAGTTTTGGTCGGAATGATAATCCCTATCTTTTAAGTTTAGCCAGTAAAAGTTTAGTGGCAAAATCGGACGGAATGAAATTTTTAGGATTAGGCGAAGCACGTAGTGGCTTGGGCAAAGTTGGTTTTGGTCAAATTCTTTCGGCAATCCGAGAAGGCAAAATAAAGGTATTACTCAATTTTGGTACAGACTTTCCGTTTCTTTATCCTCAGTTGCGCGACTTGGCTGAACTGGAAACAATGATCGCCACAGCGGTTTTCCGACCTAATCAGTTAGCGCCTTATTTTATCTTACCAACCGCTTTGAATTTGGAAAAAAATGGGACAATTAATACCCTTTGGGGTAAGGTAAAGATTAATAAAATCTTAGAACCGATAAGTGGTAGCAAAACAATTTCCGAAATTATTACACTATTAAATCAAAAATTAAATTTCACTGCTAAAATCGGAACAAAAACCAAAAACCACGAAGTGATAATTCCATTAAAACAGGTTTATGAACTTGCCCGAGAGTTTTTAAATACCAAAAGCCAAACCGAATCATCTGAAACCGACAGTTTATTATTGGTAGGGGAGAAACCGGCGATCGGCTTTTGGAATATCTTTGATAAAGAGGATGTTATTAAAATTAATCTGCAAGACTTGCAAAGATTCAATTTAAAACAAAACGAACCAGCAAAAGTTATTGGACCGGCTGTTGAACTTGAACTTTTGGTGAAAACAACTAATCAGGTGCCACCCGGCATAGCATTAGTCGGAGTGAATCGAATTGAGAATCGGCAACTATTCACAACGGCTATTGACAAAGCGACAAATAATGTTATATTCCCTCCAACTCGAGTAAGATTATGGCAAAAAGGATAGTTTTAGACTTAGATTACTGCATCGGTTGTCGTTCCTGCGAATCGGCTTGCCGCGCTCGCTTCGCCGACGAAGCTCGAATTCGTTATGGTGAAGTTGCGCCTACGGTATTTCTACCATTAGCTTGTCGGCACTGCTATCCCGACCCGCTTTGTGCTAAAGCCTGCCCATTCGATGTCATACGGGTAGATGAGAAGAATGGTATCTCAATACAGAGTTCGTTTCATTGTGTTGGGTGTAAGTCCTGTATCTTAGCCTGTCCGTTTGGCGTTTTAGATGAAAATCTCTTAAGAAGAATCTCGCAAAAGTGTAATCTCTGCCAAGACCGAGAAGAAGGTCCACGGTGTGTTGCCAGTTGTGCCACCGGTGCATTGAAATTTTTAACCGAAAAAGAATACGAAAAGAAAAGAGTTGCCGTGCGATTTATCTCCCGTTCTCCTTTCTGGCGAAGAGTATGAGGCGAAACGTTAGAATTTAGAAATGAGCATACCAGAGATAATATTTTCAATTCTCGTTTTTCCGGGATTTTTGTTTACTGCCGTAATTGGGTTATTGCTTACTTGGGTTGACCGGAAAGTTACCGCGCGGGTTCAAATGAGGGTTGGCCCACCCTGGTATCAACCGTTTGCCGATTTCTTTAAATTGCTTTTGAAAGAAACAACGGTGCCCGAAGGTGCGGTTAAGACAGTGTTTTTAGCAGCGCCAATGTTGGGCGTTGTCGCAATGCCAATCGTGGCTGTGATGTTATTTTATATGAATATCAACCCCTATGTTTCATTTGTTGGCGATTTAATTGTCATCTTATATCTTCTGGCGCTACCGCCATTAGGAGTTATTATTGGTGGTTCAGCCTCCAGAAATCCGTTAAGCGCAGTGGGTGCCTCCAGGGAGATGACGCAATATTTCAGTTACGAATTGCCATTCTTAGCCGCAATTTTAGTCCCGGTGTTAAAAACCGGTAGTATTCGAATCGGTGACATTATTCTTTACCAGCAGTTGCACGGTAGTATTCTTTATTCGGTGTCCGGTGTGATTGCAACCATTACCGCTTTGATTTGCACTCAGGCAAAACTCGGTTATGTGCCATTTGATATTCCAGAAGCCGAACAAGAGATTATGGCAGGACCGTTTTTGGAATATTCGGGCGCTTCGTTAGCGATGTTTCGACTAACTCGGGCAATGATGCTTTTCCTTTTACCCTTGTTCATTATCACTTTGTTCTGGGGTGGCTTTGCCAATCTTTGGGCAATTCCGAAGTTCCTTTTGCTTATTGTCTTAATCATTTTGGCAAAAAATACTAATCCCCGACTGCGGATTGACCAGGCTTTGAAATTTTTCTGGTTCGGTTTAGGTATTTTTGCAATAATTGGAATAATTTTGGCGGTGAATAAACTATGAAAGACATCCGACTTTGGGGATTGAAAAAGTCACCTTGGGTATTTCATGTTGCGGCAGCATCTTGCAATAATTGTGATATTGAAATCCTTGATGTTTTGACCCCAAGGTTTGATGTAGAAAGGTTTGGTATTGTTTTGGTCGGTTCACCGCGTCATGCTGACGCCTTATTAGTGACCGGAGTCCTAAATCGCAAATCGCTTCCTCGGGTTTTGCGCGTCTATGAACAGACGCCCAAGCCCTGTTTGGTAATTGGTGTTGGGACTTGCACCTGTTCAAAACATATGTTCAGTTCGTCCTATAATGCGGTTGGACCTTATGACAAATATATTCCGGTTGATGTTTATATTCCAGGGTGTCCGCCGAAGCCAGAGGCGATAATTTTAGGGGTTGTTAAGGCTTTGAGTAAATTATGAGACCGATTGAAAAAGAATTAATTGAGCAGTTTCCGGATTTAAAAATTTACGAACATTCGCCAAGACGACTTTATATTACAACCCCAAAAGATAAGGTTACCGAAGTGAGTAAATTTTTGTTTGAACAACACGGGCTACGGCTTTCGATTTGCACCGGGATTGATACCCGGGATGGATTTGAAATCTTGTATCACTTTTCGCACGATAAGACTGGAACTTATTATACTCTAAAGACCTTGGTGCCGAAGGATGAGCCAAAGATTGATTCCCTGGCTCCTTGGCTGCCAGCGGCAAATTGGATTGAACGGGAGATGCACGAACTTTTGGGAATCGAGTTTGTGGGGCATCCGAATCCGGCGCCACTCTTAACTGCGGAAGATTGGCCCAAAGACAAATATCCGTTGCGCCGGGATTTTGAACCCGAGTTAAAATTGGAAGACGATTTTCAAGAGAGAACTAAGCGATGAGACGCATCGTTCCCATTGGACCTTATCATCCACTACAAGAAGAGCCGGAATTTTTTAAACTGATTGTTGAGGGAGAAAAAGTAATTGGACTAGAGATTAATATCGGTTATAACCATCGGGGCCATGAATTCATTTCACCAAAAATGACCTATGACCAGGTTACTTTTTTAGTGGAAAGAATCTGTGGCATCTGTTCCAATTCTCACCCGTTTGCTTATGTGATGGCGGTAGAAGACTGTGCCCATATCCAAGTGCCGGAGCGGGCACTTTACTTAAGAACCATCAATCACGAATTGGAAAGAATTCATTCTCATTTGCTCTGGGTTGGACTGGCGGGGCATTTTATTGGTTACAATACGGTCTGGATGTGGTCTTGGCGGTATCGGGAACCAGTCTTGGATGTATTCGAAATGATTACCGGTAATCGTAACCATTATGCGATGAACAAAGTTGGCGGGGTACGCCATGATATCAAAGATGACCAGATTCCAATTATTGAAAAGGTGCTCTTAGAAGTTGAGACAAAAGTTAATATGCTGACGAAAGCGGTGCTTGATGACCCGGTGATTCGAGCTCGATTAGAGAATGTTGGGGTTCTATCAAAGAAGGATGCAATAGCTTACGGTGTAGTTGGTCCAACGGCTCGAGCCTCTGGAGTAGCGATTGATGTACGGAAAGATGATCCCCATGCTGCCTATGACAAAGTGAATTGGGATATGATAGTATTTGAAGAGGGTGATGTTTTAGCTAAGGCAAAGGTGCGGCTATTGGAATGTTTAGAGTCCGTTAAGATAATTCGGCAGTGTTTGAGAAAAATGCCCAAGGGCGCAATTGAGACCAGAGTCGAGGAGATACCACCTGGAGAAGGAATAGGCCGAACCGAAGCACCCCGGGGTGAAGTTTTTCATTATATTCGCTCCGATGGTAAAAACAGTCCTCTACGTCATAAAATTAGGGCACCGTCTTATATGAACATCCCATCGAACGAAGTAGCGGTGAAAGGTTATTCAATTGCGGATGCGGCTTTGGTCTTAGCGGCAGTTGACCCTTGTTATTGTTGTACCGAACGAATAGTAGCATTTGAGGATGGTAAGCAAAAATATTCTTTAAAAGATTTGCTTCGACTCTCTTACGAGAAGACCGAACGTTTGAAAGCACATTTTAACCGATGCTAAGGCTTTTTAAATGGTTCAAGACGTTTAAAAGGTTCAAATTTCAGGTATGAATTCATTAGTCTTAGCAGTGCTTTTGCCGGTTGTGAGCGCTTTGCTCGGTTTCTTTATTGTTCGGCTGCGCAACGAATTTAGTTTTATCGGAGTAATTTTGACGCTTTATTTTGGTCTTCGGATTTTTCTTTCGACCAAGACCCAACCATTCTCTTATCATCTTTTTGATATCGGTTCGATTAATTTATCCCTCTATGCGGATAGCTTGGCCGGGTTACTTCTTTTAATTGCGGGATTTTTAGCTCTTTTACTGATTCTTTATTCTTTTCGTTATATTCGTAATTTATCGGTCCCGATGCAAAAATATTACTATTTCTATACCTTAGCCGGCTTAGCAACCGTAAATGGTTTGGTTTTAGCGAAAAGTTTATTTTTGGGACTCTTCTTTTTTGGCTTTTTGACTTTAATTTCTTACGGGCTTTCAATTCTCAATTCGACACCAAACGAACTGTCCAGTAAAAAACTTAACCTTGCCTGGTTTGTGCTTTGTTTGCCATTGGTCACGATGCTACTGGCGACATTTCTTCTTGCGGCAACTAATCAGGGACAAGCGATGCTGGTTCTTGAAGATAAAATTCCTTTAACGCAACCGGCAAGTTTAATCAGTTTCAGTCTATTCATTATTACTATTCTATCTTTGATTTTAACCCGTCCTTTGATTTTTACTTGGTTGAGCGAACTCTCTTACAGTTTATTAGCACTTCCTCTTATATTAAACAATTCTTTGGCAATCTATCTCTTGCTGCGGGTCAACTTTTCTTTATTTGACTTAACTTCAAACTCAATTTTCACCAATTGGCTAATTGCTACAAGTGTCATCCTCATTTTACTCTTTACAATTCTCGGTGCCCGTCAAAAAAAATTCGTAAAGAACTTAGCTCTTTACAGCATTAGCCAAGCTGGTTATATTATGATTGCGGTGGTAACTGCGCTACCGATTGGAATTATTGGTGGACTTTTCCATATGATAAATACTGCCCTTTACCAGACTGCTCTATTTCTTGCTTTCAATTCCATCGCATATCGTATCCTACCGCTCCAACGGGCCGAAGGACAAGACAAAACAAATCCCACTACTGGTACTTTAATTAAAAAGATGCCCTTTACCACAGGTGCCTTTTTGATTGCTGGATTAAGTTTTGCTGGTATTCCACCATTGAACGGATTCTTCTCCCAATGGCTCATTTATCAGGCATTGCTTTCGAAAATCCACGGCTTTATGTGGATTATCTTAGCCGGAATCTTACTTGGCAGTATCATCACCCTTGCTTTCCTTTTGAAAACAATCCAGCGGTTAATCTTCGCACCGACCATCCAAAAGACCAACCGAGTCATTGAAGTTGGTTTTTCGATGTCCATTGCGCCAAGCCTATTAGCATTGCTCGCAATCCTCTTCGGTATTTTTGTCAAAAAGATTCCCTTAAATCTTTTCATCTTGCCGAGCGCAAAACCGTTCCTTGGGTTGATTCCTAAAATTGAATATTGGAAGCCCTGGCCAATTACTACTTTAATGATAAGTTGGGTGGGTCTTGGTATTTTGTTCTTCCTCATTTCGACAAATTGGCGTAAGAGAAATTTTTGCTACCGGGTTACTAAGACTCCCCCCTTAATTAGTACTGTGCTTTCCGGTCTCTGGGACAAATTTTTTCTCCTTAAGACTTGTGAAAACAAAGTGACCCGATATTTTCACTGGCTAATAAAAGAAGGGAAAGGCAATGGTTGAACTTTATCTTTTATTAATTGCAATGCTTGGGGCAGCGATTGTCGCAATGGAGATAAAGGACCTTTTAGCGGCAGCGGTAGCAATGGGAATTGTCGGTTTCTCGGTAGCAATTATGTTTATCTTGGTCCAGGCACCGGACTTGGCAATTGTGCAAATTGTTGTCGAAATTTTAACTGTCGTTTATTTTGCAGCGATTATTTTACGAACGACTCATATTGATTCAACTGTCGGCGTCAAACCCCAATATTTACCAACTATTGTCTATTTCGTATTTGGCACACTTTTTTTAATCATTGCCCTCTATGCCTTAAGAGACCTACCCCGATTTGGTTCGCCATTGATGAAGGTCGCCAGTTATTATATTAATAATGGATTGACCCAAACTGGAGCAGCGAATGTTGTGGCAGCTATCATCTTAGATTATCGTGGTTACGATACCTTAGGGGAAGCGGTCGTCCTTTTCACTTCAGTGCTTGGTGTCGTAACCGTGATGCGCCAGATTGGGAAAAAGGAGTGAAGGTGAATCAAACTGACCCAAAACCGGTAGGTGGGATGACGGTGATTGTTAAGACGATAACCCGGTTAATTGCGGCATTTATCTTTCTTTACGGTGTCTATATCATTCTGCACGGTCATTTAACACCAGGGGGTGGTTTTGCCGGTGGTGTCATTATTGCGGCTTGCTTCATCTTACTCATTCTATCCTTTGGAACATTAGAAATGAAAGAGAAAGTATCTTATCTTTTCGGTTCAATCTTGGAAAGCATTGGGGGATTGCTATTTATTCTAATTGCTGCCTTTGGTTTATTATTAGGCGCTTATTTCTTTATCAATTTTATCCCCAAAGGAATTCCACTGCGATTGGTTTCGGCTGGGATTATTCCACTTGCTAACATTGCAATTGGTATCAAAGTCGGCGCTGGACTTTTTACAATCTTTTTAGCCTTAGGTGCGAGTAAGTATATTATGAAGGAGTGATGATGCTACCATTAGTTGCCTGTATAATTTTATTTCTGATTGGGTTATACGGTGTCGTGGCGAAGCGAAATTTAATTAAAATTGCCCTTGGTTTCTGTTTGATGGAATATGCGGTCAATCTCTTCTTTGCCTTTGTTGGTTTTAAAAAAGACGCCCTGGCACCAATTGTTACCCAAGTTAACGAGCCTCGTAATTTTGTTGACCCAATTCCCCAGGCATTAGTTTTAACGGCAATTGTGATTGGCTTGGGCACTACCGCTTTAATGCTCGCATTAGCCTTAAGACTTTATGGTAAATACAAGACATTTGATATCAGCGAAATGCGGCGATTGAAAGGATAACGAATGTCATCGAAATTCGAAATTCGAAATTCGAAATTCAAAATTCAAACTCTCCTCTACGCCTTGATGCTAAATTTCATCCTTTGGTTACTCTTGACCGAAACATTTTATTATCAATCTCTTATAGCGGGTTTCATTGTTTCCATCGGCACTGCATTTTTATTCTCCGGTTACTATCTATTCCCGGGCTCAAAACTCCTTCAGCCCAAACGCTATCTCTGGTTTTTAGCCTATATCCCATTCTTTATAGTAGCGGTGATAAAAGCTAACTTGGATGTTATGTATCGGGTTGTGCATCCGGACCGACCCTTAAATCCGGGGATTGTTAAAATCAAAACCAATCTCAAAACAGATATCGCAAGAACCTTTTTAGCCAATTCGATAACCCTAACTCCTGGTACGATGAGTTGCGAAATTATTGATGACCATTTATATATCCACTGGATTGATGTCAAGGCAACCGAGGAAGAGATGACATCCAAAATTATCGCGCATCCATTTGAAAAATATCTCAAAAACATCTTTGAATAGGAGGCAGACGAGATGGAAATTTTAATGGTTGGACTGGCGTGCTGTGCCTTTTTCTGCCTATACCGGGCATTACAAGGACCCTCGATTTCGGATCGGGTCATTTCCGTTGATATTATGGGTATCATTTTCACCTGCATCACCGCGCTGATGTCAATCCGCTACAAACTACCTTACCTTATGGACCTCGCAATAATTATTGCAATCTTAAGTTTTGTTGGCACGTTGGCTTTAGCCAAGTATTTAGAAGGGAGACACTTAGATGATTAGCATTATTGGGTGGATAGCTATTGTCATCGGTGTCATTTTTAACCTATTGGGCTCGTTGGGTTTGGTTCGATTTCCTGATTTATATAACCGAATGCAGGCAGCGACTAAATGTGTCACAGTTGGCACCTGTGGCATTATGCTTGGGATATTCTTAATTTCGGGTTTCAGTCAGACGGGTATTAAGGCTTTACTTTGTGCAATTTTCGTCTTAACTACGATGCCAGTTGCGGCTCATGCCCTTTCCCGTGGTTCACTAATTTTTGGTGTCAAACTATGGAAAGAGACCAAAATTGACAAATTCGGTAAAGAAAAATTCGGTAAAGAATTGATTGAAGGGAAAGAATGAGAAAACCAAAAGTTCGAGAATTAGGCGAAGCGATTCGGGCAATAGTTCAAGGCCCTTACACCGCTAAATTCCCTTATGCGCCTTCGATACCACCCGAAACATATCGGGGCATCATTATTTTCGTCGAAGACCGGTGTATTTGCTGTGGGGCATGTGTTGAAGTTTGCCCGGCAAATGCCCGGGAGATGACTGACGACTTAGCAAAAGGGGTGCGACGTAATATTCATCATCAAGAAACTTGTATCTATTGTGGGCAATGCGTCCGCTATTGTCCAACCGAGGCGATTAAACATACTCAAGAATACGACTTAGCAAAATTAAAACGAGAAGGTTATGAGAATTTTATTGAAAAGGAACTTACCTATTGTGAGATTTGTCATAAACCATTTGCCACGAAAGCCCAACTCTTATGGCTGGCTAAAAAGTTAGGTGAGATGGCATTTGCCAACCCGACGCTTTATTTAACTTTATATGAAGACTTAGGTTTAATCGAACCGCCTTCCGCAGACCGTGCATTACTTCAAGCAGCTCCCTATCGTTCCGATTCGGTTCGGGTGCTTTGTCCGGATTGTCGGCGACGCACTTATCTTAACGAAATCTGGGGCTATTAATTTTTCCACTGACAACTT
>JBDRUX010000014.1:0-32048 GCA_039801565.1 Caldifarciminota bacterium | reverse complement strand
GTTTTCACACCAATTTTATCGTATAAACCAGCTAAGACCATTTTTAGACTGAATACACCGATTGAACCAGTTAATGTTGCTGGCAGGGCAAAAATCTTATCACTATTGCACGAGATATAATAACCACCCGAGGCAGCCACCGGTCCCATCGAGACAATACAGGGCTTCTTTTCTTTCGTCAATTCAATTTCCCGCCAAATTAAATCCGAAGCAAAACCATCGCCACCCGGCGAATTGATTCGGAAAATAATCGCCTTTACCGACCTGTCCCGACGGGCTTTTTTAATTGCTTGGGTAATGGTATTCGCTCCCATTATAATTTCACCACTAATTGGGTCAGTTCTTGATTCCCCTTGAACAATTGAGCCCAAGCAATAAATTATTGCAATTTTTGATGCTGTCTCGGTCCAATTCGGATTGTGCTTGGTTTTGGTGCGATAACTGCGTTCGGTAATCTTTTTAAATTTGCCGAATTTACTTTTCAGAATTGAATCTAACTGGTCAGCATAGGCGAAAGTGTCAATCAAGCCTTCAATTTTTGCCGAATCGGGTGCAAAAAAGCCATAATTGACCTTCTTTTCTAACTCCGCTTTAGATAAACCACGTGCTTGGGCAGTAGTGGTAATGAAATATTGATAGTTATCGTCAAGAATTGAATTTAGGACTTCGCGATAAGCCGAAGATAAAGAATCTTCAGTTAGTAATTCCGGGGCACTTTTATATTTACCAACCCTCTCGTATTCAACCTCAACACCCAACTTTTCCAGTGTTCCTTTCACAAAATTAACTTCCCGATACATTCCAGATATGTCAATATAGCCTAAAGGGTGTGATACAATGAAATCAGCTACCGCCGCAACATAATAAGTATTGGTTACAAGATAGGGAGCATAAATAATCACTTTCTTGCCTTTTGTCCGGAGTTGGACTAAAGCTTCTTTCAGTTCGCAAGCCTGAGCAAAACTGAGTGATAAATTTTCTAAATTCACGATGACGCCTTTAATCTCCTTGTCTTCCTGTGCCTTGTGCAATAAATCAAGAATCTCATAAGTTGTTCTTTGTACCGGCGGACCAAATAGTGAAAAACCAGGCTTTATATCTCCAATTATACCCGATAATTTCATCGTTAAAAAATTCCCTTTGCTTGGGATAACCGAGGGCCGGATATCTTTATTGAATCGTAAATAAACTGAATGTTGAATTCGATTGTCATTGGGAATGAGTTTTGCATTCGAATAACCAATCCCGATCTGACCAAAACTTATGTCAATACCGAGGCTAAAAGACTTATCCGCTTTTGCCATCCCTTTCAGTTCGATGCCCGAAAAAGGTTCAAATTGTAAACCGAACCAAGGACTTTTGGTGGAATCAAACTTAACTTCTGTAAAAACAGTTAACCGATTGCCAACCGGTCGAATGCCGACACCAGCAATTATTGCGTGCCAATCTTCATAGTTGATATTAGGCCAGGTGAAACCAATTGATAACCAGTTGCGCGGTCGGAATAATGTTCCTAAACACCAATAAGTATTAGTCTGGTGAAAGTAGCGAAAACCTAAGGCAATTCCACCACCTAACTTAAAACCCAAGCCGAGTCCGTAACTAAAAGGAGTAACGGGTAGCCAAGAAAATCCTAACGGTCCCAATTGCCCAGCCAATGCACTATTTTCGGAAATCTTCCAATTTTCTAACTGGTAGAGGTAATAGATATTAAAACTACGACTGGTTGACAAACCAGCTGGATTATAGAACATCGCCAGCGCATCATCAGCCGTGGCTACGGACAAAGGTAGAACCGGTGGTGCACTGGCAAGATGGCAAAGAATTAACAAAAAGGTCATTGTTGCTTCTTTTGGATTCGAAAATTTCTCACTACATTCCAATATCTTTTGGGAACGGCGATTGTGATTACTGCACAATGGTCAAAAGCCTTGCTGGTTAAAACTTTTTCCACACGAGCATAACAAACTTTTCTACCAGCTCGGTCCAGTCCCAAAACAATTTCGCCTTTCTGAGGTAAAGGAATAAACTCATAAGGCAGAGTAATTGTTGCCTCTTTTTCATTATAATTCTTATTGACGACAAAAATCGCCAATCCGGGGCAACGCGGAATACAAAGAGTACAACCATTACAACGGTCGAAGTTTACCTTGGGGATATTGGTAATATTTCCTTCAATCTCAATTGCCTTTTTGGGGCAGGCATCGGCACAAGGATTACAGGGAATCTCTTGTACGCATTCCACAATCACTACTGGACCCCGATTGAGCCTTTTTGAATTTGGTAAAAGATTGAGGCGCTTCAAATCGCGACTCGACAAAATTCCATTCTGTTCGTAGCCATACATTTTCACCATCGTAGATTAAAGGGTATTACAAATTTCGGTTTTGTCAAGAATGGAATAGCGAAAGTGATTTGAAAAGCGCCAACTCCTTTTAAGACCCAAAAATTCTCTTCTAAACAAGCGAAGTTTTGCGAGAGAGTTAAAATAGGTTTTGGAAAGCAACCGAGATTTAACTCTTTTTAGCCTAGTTCAAAATTGGACCGGACGAATCCGCATATCTTTGATATTCAGTTGGAGTTTAGTCTTGCCCGCAAAATTGTTTCGTTCAATTGAGTAGACGATATCCAAGTGGTCGGGTTGCCCCTTAACCAATTTCAAGATGGCTTCGCTTTTGCCAAAGGCTATTGCATCCACAACATCTTTTTTGTTCTGACGCACCTTGAACCGCAGATGTTCTTTACCCACCACTTTTGGATAACCTACCACTTCTAAACCAGTGGTGGCAAAGATTGGCACCGGATTTTCCGGACCAAACGGTTCAAACTGCTTCAAGATTTTTAAAAACACCTCATCAAAATCTTTCAAATTGGCCCGGGCATCAACAAAGAGTTTTGGCAGAAAATGGTCCGGGGTGGTATTTTTTGCGGTGTATTCTTCAATCTCAACACTAAACTGACCGATTTTCTCCCGGCTGAGTAACAAACCCGCGGCATATTTGTGCCCACCAAACCTAATTAAAGTTTTGGCACAACTCTTTAATGCTTGATAAAGGTCAAAGCCAGGGATACTGCGACCAGAACCTTTGGCTATGTCGTCTTTTATCGCCAAAAGGATGGTCGGCCGGTAGAATTGTTCAACAATTCGCGAGGCGACAATTCCGACCACACCTTCGTGCCAGGTCGAATCCGCTAAAACAAAAAATTTTCGTCTTGTCCAATCCGTAGCTAAGATGCGTTCGGTCGCTTGGGCGAAAATTGTCTCTTCAATCTTTTGGCGTTCCTGATTGGCTAAGTCCAATTCTCGACTAGTAGCCTCAGCCGATTGTTCGTCTTCAGTGAGTAATAATTCTACCGCCTTGGTGGCTTGGGCAATCCGACCACCGGCATTAAGCCTTGGACCTAAGATAAACCCAATATCATAAGGTGTAATCGGTTTGCCCAAAAGCCCAGTAATTTTTAGTAATGACCGCAAACCAACCTTGTCGGTATTTTTAATCTTTAGCATCCCGAATTTTGCCAAAGTCCGATTCTCATCCACTAACGGTGCAATATCCGCCACAGTGCCTAAGGCGACTAAGTCTAAATCGGAAACTAACTCTTCTTTTGGCCTGCCGGCAGCCGAGAGTAATGCCCAAGCCAATTTGAAACTAACCCCAACCCCAGCCAATTCCCGAAATGGATAATCCGTATCTAATCGCTTCGGATTGATTAAAGCGTAGGCATCGGGCAGTTTTTCTTTTGGCTCGTGATGGTCAGTGACAATAACATCAATGCCTAATTGGTTTGCCATTTCGATAGCCGTGAAATCGGTTGTGCCACAATCGGTTGTGACGATTAACTTAAAACCGTGGTCTTTTGCATGCTTGACACCAGTTTCGGAAATACCATACCCCTCAAGGATGCGATGGGGAATATAATAATTGACCGAGCAGCCAATCTTCTTTAATGTCCGAAATAGTAACGCCGTTCCACAGATTCCATCCACATCATAATCACCGTAGATTAAAATTTTTTCCAGTCTTTGCCTCGCTAAAAGAATTCGTGCCACTGCTTTTTCCATATCCGGTAGCAATTTGGGATTGTGTAGATTTGCCAGACTGGGTGTTAAAAATTTTTCGATTGCCTGGCGATTTTGATAACCGCGTCGGTAAAGTAATTCTAATGCCAATCTTGGTAAACCAAGTTCAGTTAAAGATTCCGGGATTTCGTAACCAGTCGGTAAAATCCAAACCGGTTCTTGATTCGGCATTATCTTAAACTATATTGAAACGAATTAAAGTCAAGTTTTTGAAATTTCCTCTCGGCTTTTTAGCGATTTTAACTTATCTCGATTTTGCCTTTTTTGTAGCGGTCAAAAAGTTCTGCCCTTTTACCTTTATTCCAACCTGAAACCCGTGAGAAATAACCAGTCACTCTTGTGATATAATCAACATCGGCTGAACCGCAATACTGACAGAGTTCATTTAAACCCCGACTGGTCTTAAGGCAATTGTTACAAGATGTAAATTCTGGGGAGAAAGCAATCTGAGAATTATGGGTATGCTGGAAGGTCTTAATGACGAAATTAGCGATTGACTCTTTAGGGGGTCGGGCATCCGCCAACCAGATATGTGTCAAAGCTCCGGCTTCAATCAAGGGATGGAATTGACCTTCTTTGGTGACCCGCTCGATTGGGTCAATCGGTAAGCCGACATTGAGATAAGTGGAATTAGTATAATAGACCGCATCAGATGCCATATCGCCTTTCACCACCTTTTGGGCACAATCCGGATAATAGGCTAAATCTAATTTAGCTAACCGGTAAGCGGTAGATTCGGCTGGGGTCTGTTCTAAGACAAAGCGCATTCCGTATTGGGCAGAATATTCCTCGGCAAGTTTTTTTAATGTCGCAATAACCCTTATCCCGAATCTTAAGGCATCTTCGGTTTCGTGAAGTTCTTTGCCTAGATGATATTGCACCGTCTCATTCAAACCTAAGATTCCAATCAGATAAGTGACCCGATGCATCCTCAAATAAGGCTCACCGTCACGGTTCATCGTTAAAAGAGCTAAAGGACCTTCCGCCTTCAAATCTAAGAGTCGTTCCAAAAACTTCTTCTTTTGCAGGTGTGCCTGAACTGCTAACTCAAAATAGTGCTTTAATTGGTTAAAGAAAGTTTCGTCATTATGGTTTGACATATAGGCGAGGCGTGGTAGATTTAGGGTGACATTTTGTAAGGCACAATACCGCATCTTCCAGGGTGTTTTGGCATCATTCAGGTCCGATTGTTCTAATTTGAAAGCGAGCCGACAGCATTCCGAAATCTTAGCAGTATCGCCCCGGTCAAAAACAAAATAGGTATTACCTTTCTCAGCCGCCACATCCGAAATGTGATATAAGAAATCCATATAACCCGGCGTGGCAAAGAAACGTTCGGTAATATGGACCAATGGTTTTGGGAAAAAGAAGGGGCGACCACTGGCATCACCATCCTTATAAATATCGAAGATCGCCCAAACGAATTTTTGGGCTTCGGCTAAATAATCGCGGTATTTCTTACCGGTGTATTCGCCACCCGGCCCAATTGCCTCCACATCTTCGAAATGTTTTGGGATTTCCCAATAGAGATTTAGGTCAGAAAAGATTGCTTGTCCTCCGCGGGCAACATTCTGTTGAGAGTACTCGAAGACCAACATCTGCGCCAACTGGTGTAACTCTTTGTCCGACATCCCAACTAAGAATGGTGCAAAGAAAATATTGACCGCATCCCAACCAATCGCTCCAGCAAAATGACCTTGCAGGGCAGCAGAAAATTTAACCATATGGGCTAAAAGTGTCTCCGGATGTTTGGCCGGCTTGGCAATGGATAAAGCACTGGGTAGACTTAAACCAAATTTCTTCACATATTCCAAGGATTGTCCCGAACAATAAGGACGGTTGATAAAACCCAAATCGTGCAAGTGAATATCACCCCGGATATGAGCATCCGCCACCTCGGGTGAAAAGACTGCGCTTAAAGCATACTGCTTATTAATCCATTCGGCTAAGGTCATATTGGTTGCTTCAGGATTGTGGGGCGTGTTGGCATTTTCTTTATTACGATGCAAAAGGATTTGCTCAACATCATATAATGGTACGCCCAATCGGGCATGACGTTTTCTTTGTTCTTCTAAGCCGTGTTCGACCAGTTTGGTATTCACCACTTCCCGAATCAAATTGGTGGTAATGAATTTTACATTGGCATTGAGAATGACGTCCTCAACTTCGATGCCAATCTTTTCGGCTAATGTTGGCGCCAAATTGGTTTCCCGAATTAAGGCGCGAACAATACGACTTCGGTCCCAGGCAACAATCGTATCATCCGAAGTGCGAACGAAGAGCGCATACTCGGTTGACTCCAAATCTTTTTTTGCCAGTGCCCGTTTTTTTCGTAACTGCGCCCGTTGATTCCGATAGATGATAAAAGCCTTAGCGGTCTTGGCGTGACCGTTTTCAATCAAAATCTTTTCCACGGCATCCTGAATCTCCTCAACATTTGGAATATGTTCACCTTTTTTTTCAAATAGATATTGAATCACCTTGCCGGCTAACTTTTCGGCCAAAGCGATGTCTTCACCACCAACACTGCGGGCGGCTTTAAAAATTGCTTGGGTAATTTTTTCTTTCCGGAATTCTTCGATTTTACCATCGCGCTTTTTGACATATTTGAATTGGGCTACCCCTGGTGACGATACATTTTGGTTTACCACCTTTTCAGTTTTTTCATTTACCTTTTCGGTCAAAATGCACCTCACTTTCTATTTTTAGTTTTATTAAAACTCATACTTGCCACAACGGTTTAATTAACCGGGGCTTATTCCGTTGCGGGCGCTTTGGGTTTCACTATCACCTTTTCTTTTCTTAGCCAACGACTTCTCAATCTCAGCAATGAATTGTTCAACATCTTCAAATGCCCTGTAAACTGAGGCAAACCGAATATAAGCGACTTGGTCAATCTTTGCCAATTGAGCTAAAACCATCTCGCCAATATCTTTTGATTTCACCTCGGACTTATATTCATCGGCTAAAGTCAACTCGATATCGTTCACAATCTTTTCAATTTGCGCTCGGGTAATTGGTCGTTTGGCGCAAGCCAGCTGAATACCGGTAATTAACTTGTTACGATCAAAAGGTTCGCTCGACCCATCGCGTTTAATCACCGTTAACGGTGTTCGCTCAATGTATTCATAAGTCGTGAACCGATAACCACACGCCATACATTCGCGTCGGCGCCGCACCGCTTCGCCACCCTGCGAGACCCGAGTATCTAAAACCCGGTCTTCTTCTTTCCCACAATTTGGACACTTCATATACAATATATAGTATAAATCAACACTGATTATACTACAATATATAGGTATGTCAAGAAAAAAATGCTAGCGATTGCAGATATGGTGTCGGCATTAAATTGAACTATTGAACAAGTTTAAACTATTTTTCAATCATTCCCAAAATCAGCGATTAGTGAAAATAACTTAGGTAGTCAAAGACTGCCTACACCTTGTCCCTTGACTTCCCCAATCAATCGCATCCAATTCTTTAAAAGATTCAATCCAAGATGCACCGCAGATTCGAAGATAGTCAAGAACTGTTCGTAAACTTGGATTTCGGATGGGTCCGTTTTCTAAAGGGGCTATAAAACTTCGTCCGTATTTTGATTTTAATCCTAACAGATCAGCAACTTCCGGTTGTTTTAAATTGGCTTTTCTTCGTAATGCTTTAAGCTTTTCTGCCATTTCCTTAGTAAAAACAAACACAAAAAAGGTTACTTAAAAGTAACGTCAAAAATGACCGATTTTTTTCGTCTATCATCTTGGTCTTCCGTCGGTTACGCTAATTTTCCATTGGGGAGGGGGTATCGCTTAGGGGGCTACCCCGTAGGTCGCTTGGGAAGTAGCCTCGGGAGTTGCTTCGGGGGCTGGTTACGGAGCAGGTTGGGGAGCGACCCGGTAGGCAACTTAGGAAGCAACCTGGGAGGCAGCCCGGTAGGTAGCCCCGTAAGCCACTTGGGGAGCAACCCTCTATACTGCCTCATTATTTTCAGTTATCTCTAAAACTTATCCCACAATCTCTGATTTTAATGATGCGTCGAAAAATTAATTCAAACTGGTTCAATAGTTTAAATTGTGGTGCGAGAAGTGGCACCGCTACAACTGGGATAGTGAGCAGGGAGAAGTAAGCAGTGAGTGAGTCTTCCCCCTTTCTGCTTACTCCTTACACCTCACTCCTCACTAACATAAATCTTTTTTTCTTAAAGGCAAGGTTTCAGACTGGCTGGGGAGTAGGTTCGGGGGCTACCCCGTAGGCTACTTGGGAAGCTGGCTCGGGGGCTGGTAAGTAGAGGTATAATCCTGTCGTAAAAATTACGGGTGCGACCGTCTAAACACCTATCTAACTATGGAAACCAGGTTTCGATAGGGAAATTATCGAAATCGAACTTTTATAATCAATCTTATTTCAATACATCAAACATCTTCTCAATATTATCAAACCAATATTGACGGTATTCAGCAGATGCCCTGGCAACATCTTTCGGTCTAAGTTGCAATTTTATTTTCGTCTTAAAGCCATTGTAATTGAATACCTTTGTTTTTCCAGCTTCTTCAAATAGTTCTTTGTAACCATCAATTTTTCGATAGGCGTTAGTGTGTTCGGTTCCTTTGGGGTCAACGAAGAGAATAAAATAATCCTTATCTTTTTTCAACCAGAATATGAAATCAGGATTAAACTTACTAATATTATTAATATTTGGATTGTAATATGGTATATAAACTTCATCCAGACTTGCATCCAATTTACTGAAATACCACCAGTCAAATTCTTTGAACTTATTATCAGCTTTATCTAAGTAATTTTCTAATGCATTGATAAAATTTACTTCACTTGGTGTAGTGATTATGTGTTTAATATAATCAATCTTTTCTTTTTCGGATAATATGATTGGAAAGTAATAATGGTTGGGAATATACTTTATATAAATTTTTTGGTTCTCATATTCGTAAGTGGCTGTGGCTTCTTTGGCGAGTAAATCCTCAAATTTTTGTCTCGCCTTATCACTCACTTTTGACAATTCTTTCACTAATTCACGCTTTTTATCAGGATAATCTCTAACGGTCTCAATTTTATTCTGAATCTCACTAATATCTTTTAAATAGACTTTGATATTTTGGAAATGTTTTATCTCATCTTCTAATATTTTAAGTTTGTCGAATTCTTGCGGAATGACGCTCAAGTGTTCCAAAATTCTTTGCAGTAGAATATCCAAATTCTTATAACTTCGTTCACCTGTCTTATAAAAATCTTCTTTTTTTCCGATGCTTTCGCGCAAGACTTTTAATTTTTCCACTGGCATATTCCTCAACTGCTCACTTACTTTCATTAAAAGAATCCTATCATCGTCAACAAAATTAAGAAAAGATTTAAGAAGCGCAAATTCATCTTCCGTTATCTCAAATTTAACTTTTTTCTCCGACTTTAGAATTGGGTAATCGGCTTGCTTGTAGGTCGGTACTAACAATGGCTGTTTCTTTGCCTCGTAATTAACAAACAATGATAACTGGGCTTCGCCTTCCCTGCTCTTTTCTTTTTCTAATTGCCCGATAACCGTCTCCAAGGCTTTGCGATTCGTTCCAAATATAAACAGCGTCTCAATTGGCAAAACTTTGTCTTTAATTTTGTTAAACAAGTCTTCATAATTCAAGCGGTCAGCATTATATAGCGAAAGAATTCTTTTCCTTTCATTTTTAATCGGTTCAATCCTTACTCCTCTTCCTACCGACTGCAAGATGAATTTTTTGGCATCTTCGCCAGTTCCGATATTAATATAATTGATGACATTCGGACGATTTGAATCCCAACCTTCATAAAAACTGCGTGAGCCCATTAAAATATTTATATCCGAATCTTCTCTATTCAGACTTTCAAAATAACTCTCTTCTTCATAACGCTCGGATATTTCATATCCTTCCAGTTCTTCTTTCAACCAACCCGAAATATCACCAATCTTTACTAAGGCGAATGGTTTTTCACTGGTCTTTAACTTAAATGCCAATTCTTTTTTGTCTGAAGGTCTTATCAAAATTTCGATTTCACCACAACTCTTTGAGTTATAAACATATTTTATGACATCATTTTTAGTTATGCCCTTGAAGACTTCTTTTTCAATTTTTACTTTATTGCCTTTTTCAAACATAAATTCAGGTTCTTGTTTCAGTTCATCCCAGAGTTCGTTTAAAGCCGTCTTAAATAGCTTGGCATCAATTTCACCTTTACCGATTCTTTCAATCTCCCGGAAAAAGAGCTTTAGGTCCGCTTCTTCAATATTTACCGAATTGACCAAGGTTAAAAGCAAAGGATTATGGTATAATCCTTTTTGAACTCTTTTCACTTTCTCATAAAACTTCTTAACATAGGTTAACAGAATCAAAGATTTTAAAACAATCTTTTGCTTCTCTTCGCCACTATAATCCTCTTCATCTCGAAAAGCCCTTAACTCTTGCTTTAGGATGGCTATATGTTTGCCATATCCAGCATTGATAAAACTGGCTAAATTAAATTCATAAGCACAAGTTATAATATCTCTTGGGTCAATAAAAGTTGCCGAGGAGTTAAACAGAAATCCATTTCTTGAAAGGATTGAATAAATGTGTTGTCTTTTTGATTCTTCTTTATCGCCTTTGTGGGCTTCGTCAAGGAAGATGAACCATTTACCATCGTTGTCATAATTCTTAAAATCAATTATCTTTTCTTTCTGTTCATCACTCAGGTTATCGGAGCGATAATAAAATACGGTAATGCCAAATAATTGCTGTTGTCGTTTAACTTCCGGATATTCTTTCAATTCCTTTAATATTATCTTTGGTTCGTTAGCATAGTTGAACTCATCAATATGCCTTCTCAGTTGGTCAATCAAATCATCGCGGTGGGTTAAAATCAAAATGTCATATCTTGGTAATTCACCCCGCTCAATTAATGTATTAATAATTTGAATGAGTTTGATTATGACCAAACTCTTTCCGCTACCGGTTGCCATCCAAAAACACATCCGGTTGATAAAATTTTCATAAGGAATCTTATTATCTTCGGGCTGGTAATATTCAGTCAAAAGGTTAAAGATACTTCTTTTCCTTTTATCCAATTTGATACTCAAATCTTCCTCTAATCCGTTGTCTTTATACCATTCCAAGAATTTTTGTTTTCGGATTTGGTTTATCTCTAATTTTTCGTCTTTTTGGTAATCAGCAAAATCTTCAAAGTATTTCCATAGGATTTTTATTGCATTTTTTACCGCTTCTTGTTGATAATCCCAGAGTCGCTTCTTTTTAGAGAAACCTTCTAAATCAAATGAATTCCAATTCGCTGGCAGTTCTTCAAATCTAAAGTCCTCAATTATGTCTTGTAAAAATATTTTTGCCATAATTATCCTTTTGGCGTCTTTATGGCGTCTTTATGTCGGCTTTGGCGTCTTTGTGGCGTCTTTAAGGTATAACTTGTTCCTTTACCGGTGATGCCCAGTTGCTCAAGTATATTTCGACCAACCAAATCGGTTAAATCACGTGTGGCAGTTCTTTCTGAAGTATTACAAAGTTCCTGATACTCCTTATTCGTAATTTTCCCTTTCTGCTTCACATATTTCACTGCTTTAATTTGTCTTTCATTAAGCCCTAATTTTTTAAGATATTCATCGGTAAATTTATCTTTATAAAATATCACCTTCATTACGCCATATTCTTCAATAAAATCTGGTTCTGGGAGTTCCTGTTTTAAACAGTTTTCGACAATCTTTATTGTTCCTCTGCCCCAACTTTCGATAAATCCGGCAAGATAAAAAACTTTAGCTAAAAGAGGGTTGCGAGGTTTTGATAAATGTTCGGTCTTTAATTTTTCAACTGGAACCTCCGGGGGTAATTTACCTTCGTTCATAATTACCAGTCTATCATTATAAACTCTTATTTGTATATTGGATGTTCCAAGATAGTCGCGATGGATTAAGGCATTTATAATTGCTTCTCTTAAGGCGTCATACGGGTATTCCAAAATTTCTCTTCGATGGATACCTTCAAACTTTATCTGGCTAATCAGATATTTAGTTTTTAAAACTGTTAAGGCATTTTCTAATTGCTCAAACAAATTTCCTTCAATAATATCACTGGTCAATATCTCGGTCTCGGATAGAAATTTCCCAATCTTAAGACAAGCACTTGGGTATAACTTTTGTGGTTTTTTACTGAATAATAAAATTGCTGCTCGTTTAAGCTTTGTGTCTACCAACAGGTCTAATTTCTCAAGGATAGTCCAATGGTTTTTTTCGGCGACAATTGATGGTATCCTATCGCTGGCGTATTCCTTAAATCTTTTTATTGTTTCAACATCAATGTCTGTAAAATTTGCTCGCTCATCAATAAATTCGTCCCAGGTCTTACCCAGTTTTTTCATTATAAAACCGGCAAGGTCACTTCCTTTTAGTTCTAAGGTAGTGCTACCGCTTCTTAGATAATATTTCCCGTCATAAGAAATTGGGACGGAGGATGGTTTAATTATAACATTCACGATGCTTTTATTTTTTCGGCGGACGATTTCAACTGAAGGTATGATACCAAGTTTATTATTTACTTTATTTGGGATATCAGCAAGTAATTTTTTAACATTTTTTAAACCCAACGGATTCCCGCTATCATCTACTCCAATAATAAGCTTTCCGCCTTCAGCGTTAGCAAAGGCAGAAATTACTTTTAGGTATTCATCCTTCCAACTGGCTTTAAATTCAACATTTTGGGATTCTACCTTCTTTTTCATTCACCACCAAATTAATGGTTTAATTAGGTTATAATCCAAATCTTTGGTTTTTATTTTTTCGCCATCTTCCAATTCAACATAATCAGGAGTAATTTTCTTAATCCATCTACCAAGAATATTAGAAATTGTTTCAGGAATATCAATATTGGGATAAAGTTTAGTCAAATCAACTTTCACTTTATTGTTCTTATAATCAATCGCCAAGGCATCGAGCATTTTTTGGTCTTTCATAAAGACATATTGGCTATAAGGGTCTTGATAAGGATTTTCAAACAAATCCGAATCTTCGTATTTTACTTTTCTTAAAGTATCTTCATATTGCTCAAGTTCATAGTATTTAAAAAATCCGCCACCTTGCCGGTTAACTTCTTTAGAAATTCCGCAGGGTTCATGATTGCCTTTGCCAGCTAAAACTTCTTTCATTCTTGGCAGAACTACAGTATAAAAATGTTCTCCCATCTCTACACCAATCCATTTTCTTTTAAGTTTATGGGCTACTGCGGTTGTTGTGCCAGAACCTAAAAAGAAATCCATAACTAAATCGCCTTCATTGGAAGTTGATTCTATGACACGCTTTAAGAGGATTTCGGAGTTTTCGGTAGGGAAGTTCCAATTGAAAGAATAACCATAAAAACCAGTCCAATCATCTGTCAGAAAAATATCTGGTGGTTTTAGCATCTGCGGGTTTCCAGTTTTGCTAAATCTTATTCTACCTTCTTTTTCTAATTCATTAATAATTTCTTGGGGCGGGTAGCGTCTACCTTCTCTCGGTAAAATCTCCTTACCTAAAATTATTCTTGCTCTTGAGATCGGATTTCCGTAATCATCATACCTTATATTTTGGGGAGAAAAAAGCTTAAGCATATCAGATGGCACTACATCCCATTTCTCGCCATCCATATCGAGAGAACGCCATTCCTCGCTCTCTCTTTCTTCGGTTATATGACGAAAATACATTTTATCAGGGTTCTTGGAATAAAGAATAATAGAATCGTGCCAAGAAATAAACTTTTTTCCTTCCGTTTTCATCCGCACGGATTTATTGATCACTATTTCATTTCTAAAATTCTCACTTCCAAAAATCTCATTCATCAAAGGTCGAACAAGCCAGTTGCCATTGTAGTCGCATCGGACAAAGATACTTCCTGTATCTTTCAAAACATCCTTTGCTAACTGTAATCTATTTTCGAGCAAGGTTATCCAACTTGAATCTTTATACTTCACTGAATAAAAATAATCCGCATCCTGCTCTTTATTGAATGGCGGGTCAATATAAATCGTCTGCACTTTCTCTTTGAATTTTGGAAGGATTGTATTCAATGCTTGATAATTTTCACTTTTTATCAGCCAACCATCTAAAGATTTGTCTAAATCGTCAAAAAGAGATAAAATCTCAAGTTCTAAATCCTTGAAATATTTTGTATCAATCGGTGCTTTGGGGTTGTTTTTATCTATGCCTAATTCTTCCCATTCTTTAACTTGTTCTGAAAAGTTTTTGTGCTTTTTGATTTTTTCAACCAGTTTTTTATCAGAAATTCTATCTAATGAAATCACATAATTTGAATTTTTTACAAACTTTGGTTTATTCCAGATTTTTACTAATTCGTCTTCAAATTGGCTGATAAAATCAATTATCTTAAAGGCAATATCTTTTAAGACCTGTAACTGTTTTATCCTTTGTTCAGTCCATTCGCTTTCACCACTGTAAACATATTGATAAAGCCAAATATTGAACTGCTCTCTTAAAAATTCTTTGGCATTCTTATTGATGAAATAATCAACTTCACTCTGCTTCTCAAAAATCCTAAAAGCCCGCTCCAAGATTTCTTCGGTTAAATTAACCCCGGTTTTCCTTATTGCCCTTAAAATCTCATCCATTTTTGTTATTCTGCCTCTTTCCGAATAATAAACATTAAAAACCAGAACCCCGTCTCGCCGTTTTTCCTTAAACTCGAAGATTATATCTTTCTTCTCAAATGCCTTTTTATGCTCCAATTGCGAGACATCGAAAAAGAACTTAAAACCATCAACTTCAACTTCAAGATTTTTAAATAACCGGTCGGTTTTAACATAATAAAGCATATGAGTCTTCCAGAACAGCATAACATCCTTATCATCGGTATAAACCTTTTCGTAAATATTTTGATGAACCGCGGTATGTCGAAAATAAATTGAACCGCTTTCCGAGAAATAGCGGTTGAAGAAAGTAAATAACTTTTCAAAAAGTTCTTCTTTAAATTCAGGAAACGGTTTTAAAGCTGAATCAACATCCTTTTGCAGTTTTGGAAAGACCCCTTTCTCGAAGTAGTTGGATTTTATCTTCATTAGATTGATATAACCCGATTCACCCTCAACCTTTGCCCCAACAAAGATATCTTTTAAGGCATCATAAAATTTCTGTTCTTTAGTCATATTATTTAAAGCCTATTCAAAAGCGTTTGATTATTCAAAGATACTTTAATTTTTTATTATGTCAAGCCTGCAATTTCCCTGTCACATTTTTTATTTCTGCCGTCTAATATTGGTGAGAATAATAAAAATCGCTCTTTGACAATCTGGAGTTATGCGAATGAATCGAATGATAACTAATGATACGAATGAGACTTAGAGCAAAGAATTGAACCACAGAGAACACTGAGGTCACAGAGAAGAATTATAACCGTGGATGAAGAGGAATAAATCTAATCACTGAGATAGCAGAGGTAGTGGAAAAATAATAACTTATTTAAACCAAAAACAAGACAATAAAGGCTTTGGAATCTTGGCATTTCTTACCATATACCTCCATTCTACATCTCTGCTGTCTCAGCGGTTAAAATTTAATGGATAATCTGCCTAAAACCGGAAACGACAAGTCGCCCAGTAACCCGGGAAGGCTGGGAAAGGTTGACGGGGATGGCAGGGAAAGGAGGTGTGATTATGGCAGTACGAAACGCCTACCGCCGAATCCAAAAATGGGAAGCCAACCTATCCGGCGATGCCCTCTCTACCAAAGTCGGACGCTTAAAGGATATGATGAAACCGCAAATCGAAGAGCTGTTCCCAGCCCTCGCCTCAATGGAAGATCGCGTAAAGACAGTCCTTGATGAAGAAGGAATCTCCACCACCCAATACCCCTTTTATCTCAACTTCGCCCGACAATGCTTTAAACTGGTGCGGGAGTTTGCTGGTGCCACGCTACTCAATCGAGCGAACATTGTCTTACAGCGCTGGGTAGCGGATGGCTTTACCCAGGCAATCCTTGAGCGGATTCGCGATGTCGTCTTCACTTTAGCTGCACCTGGTCCATAAGAAGATTTCTTTCTAATCGGCGTAGCCGATCGTTCCTTTCGAGGTCTGGAAAGTAAGAGAATCGACTTCGTCGATTTAACGCTTATGGTCTTCTAACCGGGAAGCGAAAGGGAAGCAGGCAAAGGGGGCAGGTAACTTGTGCCTGCCTCCTGCCTGAAAAACTTTCCGCTTTAATTCGCTATTGACAGTTGAAATTTTTTTTGTTTTAATGATGACCTGTCATGGCTTTTGGGTTCTGGTTCTTTTTTTCGCTTTTTTCGGTCACAGCGCCCGGTATCGCCCCGGTCGTTGACTTGGATTTAAACCAAGATACCTACCAATTTGCCTTAGAAATTGGTGAACAGATTTACGATTGGAATGTCTTAGCCCGCTTTGTGTTACCTGGCGAGTCGTTACCAATCCGAATTGTTCCTAAAAGTACTTCTAATTCAAAAAACTATGGCTGGATTAGTTCGGGTGGCAGCCTTTTGGATAAAGGTCAGACCGAGAAAATCTGGATTGCACCCCAAACACCTGGTCTTTATCCTTTAATCATTACGAATGGCTCAATTAAGACGATTAACATCTTTGTGATGGTGCCGTTTGAGAATTTAAAAGGCAGTCGCTTGAATGGTTATTTGATTGGGTCGTACCCAAAATCGCCTTCGCCTCATCCAAAATTGACCAAACCAAAAGGATTTATTGAAGTAACCCCCGAGGTTGAAAACACCCCGCTTTCTCCTAACTTCACTTTGAAAGAGTTTGTCTGCCGACAACCGAGCGATTACCCAAAATACTTGGCCTTAAAAGAAGAGCTGATAATAAAATTGGAACTGTTGCTGGCAAAGATTCGTAATAGCGGTTATCAATGTTCGAAGTTGGTTGTCTTTAGCGGTTATCGGCCACCGCGCTTTAATGCCGGTGGCGGCGGCGGAAGACATAGCGCCCATATCTATGGTGGTGCCGCGGATATCTTCATTGATGAGGATAATAACGGGATGATTGATGATTTAAACGGCGATGGACGCTGTAATTCCAAAGACTCGAAAATCCTTTTCGACCTGGCTAATGAATTAGATATGGAACACCCTGAATTGGTGGGGGGATTGGGCTGGTATCGCTCGACTTCTCGAATCGGACCTTGTATTCATATTGATGTTCGCGGCAAGCCAACCCGCTGGCGCCAATAGTTTTTAAAACTAATCGAAGCGACCGCAGGCGTATTGGAGACCGAAACTAAAAGACGAACTTATTGATTTTGGTTCATTGCCTCGGGGAAATGCCAAAGTTTAAGATGAGGGGCAACCCCTCATAGTTTTTAGTTTTTGGTTGTTGGTTTTTAGTCTAATACCGAACAACCAATTACCAACAACTGATTTTTGGGGATTTCAAAGGGGCACAGCCCCTTTGGGTTGTTTAATCAGTTTATGGTTGCCAAAGAGTCGTAGCGCTCCCGGTAGTAAATATCCGCCTGAGGCGGACAACTAAACCAGAAAAAGCAATGTCTTGCGAAGCCGAAAACCAGTTTACCCTAATGCCGCTTTGATTTTATCTTCCATTGTCTGTTTTTTGTCGCGTCGGTCGTCAATCTTAATTGTGGTGAGGAGCCTTTTTGCCCCTTTCCTAAAACAGGCTTCGTGAATTTCTTGAACCGTCTTAAAGATTTTGTCCAATTCCCCTTCGATGGCTGTTCCCATAGATGAGACCTGAAATTTTAGACCGCTCTTCTTTATTACCGCTACCGCAGTTTGGACATACTTCCGAACACTAGTCGTTTTGGTCCCGACCGGCACAACACTTATATCAACAATTGGCATCTTGCCTCCTTATTTCTTTTCCATTACCTGATTACAGCAGACCAAATTGGTCATACCAGCGCCCTCTTTGGTGACAACAAGTTCCAGACCGCAGGTTCGGCAGAGATAGACCGGTCCTTTTGGTTTTGTCACCCTTTTCACCTTTTTGGCTGGCTTCTTTTTCATTTTGCTCACCTCCTTCCTGTTTAAGATTTGCTTAAATGATTGCGCATTTAACCATAATTTTTAGTCCAGGCTAATTAGCATTATACAAATTCCGAATTTCTCAATTTTTATTTAATTCGTGTGCCTCCTTTCTTAGTAACAGAGGCTGAAATCATAACAATTCCCAGTGTTAGCGTTACACCTCGTCCTAAGGTTGAGGTGGTGTTGGTGTTTCTGGTTCACCACGACCATAGGGCTCAAACTGGTCTTTAGATGCCCCGCATTCCGGGCAGACCCAGTCATCAGGTAATTCCTCAAATGGTGTCCCAGGTTCAACGCCATTCTCTGGGTCGCCTTTTTCTGGGTCATAAATATAACCGCAGACCAGACATTCCCATTTTTCCATTTAGCCTCCTTTTTTTTCGAATAAAAATTCGGTATTTGCCGTTTTCTTCTTGGATTGCTAATAATTCGTTGCCGGTAGCTTGGCACCAAGCGGGTATATCACTTTTGATGCCTTCGTCGTCGGCTAAGATTGCTAAAATCTCACCTGGTTTTAACTCTTTCATCTTCTCAACAGTTTTAGCAATTGGCATTGGACAATAAAGTCCAAGACAATCCAATTCGGCATCGGCTTTTATCATAAGAATAAGTTTATTTTTGACTCTTGGGCATTGGCAAGATAAGTTGCTGCCCCGGCGTATTCATCGACTTCCGGAATTAAATCGTCTTTAGTTAATCCCATCATTCCCATTGTGGTGGTGCAGGCAACGAATTTTACCCCAAGGCTTTTGGCAAGTTTCATCAACTCATATAGCGAGGGAAATTTCATCTCCTTCATCAATTGTTTCATCATCTTAGTGCCAAGCCCTGCCAGATGGAATCGGGAGAGCGGCAATTTATTAACGCCGCCTTTATTTATCATCCCAAATAGTTTTCGTTTTAATCCGCCGGAGGCGGACCTTGTTTGGTTTTTCTCCTTGCGTAAGATATTTAGTCCCCAAAAGGTATAAAAGATAACGACTTCCATACCCATCGAAGCGGCAGCGGTAGCAAGGTTAAAACCAGCTAAAGCTTTGTCCAAATCGCCACTGAATAGGATGAGCGTCATCTTATCTTTCGTCATTATTGCCGCTGAGTCCTTTGAGTCATAACAGTTTATTTCTTAGTTTTGCATTTTGGGCAGCGGTTCGCATTCTTCGGGATTGGTGCGCCACACTTTTTACAGAAAATGATTTCAACCTTACAGGTCTGGCAAAACGATGAATCAGGTAATAATGGTTCATCACAGAAAGGACAGAGACATCTTTTAGGTTTTTTGGTCTTTGGCACCTTGTCCCCCTTTTTTGCTTAGATAATTTTCAATTGCTTTATGAAGCGCATCCGCCCCTAAATTAGAACAGTGCAATTTATTTGCCGGTAAGCCACCTAATTCCTGTGCCACCATTTGATTAGTTATCTTTAATGCCTCTTCGATTGTTTTTCCCTTTGCCATTTCCGAGACCATACTGGAGACCGCGATTGCGGCACCACAACCAAAGGTCTTAAATTTGACATCGGTCAAACGATTATTTTCGACTTTAATGTAAAAAGTCATCATATCGCCACAGACTGGGTTGCCGACCTCACCAATCCCATCCGCATCTTCAATCTCACCGACATTACGGGGATTACGAAAATGCTCCATCACTTTTTCCGAATACACTCTTTACCTCCTTCTAATTTTTCGCCTTTCTGGAATTTGGCATATAATGGTGACATCTGGCGTAAGCGTTCAACGATTGGGGGCAATTTAGTTAAAAGGGCATCAATATCCGAATCAGAATTATCTTTGCCTAAGGTGAAGACAATTGAACCCTGGGCTAAAGCATGGTCAATACCAAGCGCCAAAAGAACATGCGAGGCTTTGAGCGCCCGAGAAGTGCAAGCCGAACCCGAAGCAGCGGCGATTCCTTCGTCATCAAGAAAAAGCAACATCGCTTCACCCTCAATAAACTCAATACAGAAACTGGCATGATTGGGCAGCCGCTTTTCGGGATGACCGGTAAGATAAGTTCTTTCGATTTTTGCGGGTAGTTCTTGAATGATTCGGTCGCGTAGGCGTTGAGTGTGTTCGATTCTTTTTACCATTTCCCTTTGGGCTAATTCACAGGCTTTGCCCAAACCAACGATACCGGCAACATTCTCAGTCCCGCCCCGGCGACCACCTTCCTGAACACCACCTTCGATTAAAGGCATTATTCGCGTCCCCTTTCTTAGATAGAGAGCCGCCGCACCTTTTGGACCATAAAAGGTATGTCCGGCTAAGCTTAAAGCCGAGATACCCAAATCGTCAACATTTACTGGGATTTGTCCAACGGTTGCTACCCCATCCGAATGAAAAGGAATTTTATGTTCTTGCGCAATCCGAGCAATTTCTTTAATCGGTTCGATAGTGCCAATCTCGTTGTTGGCATGCATAATCGAGATAAGAATCGTCGTCTTCTTTATTGCCTTTCGGACAGTATCGGGGTCAACTATACCATATTTATCAACCGGCACAGTGGTAATCTCATAGCCCCATTTGCTCAAGGTCTTGGCGGAATAAAGAACTGAGTGATGTTCAATCGCTGAGGTGATAATGTGATTACCTTTTTCTCTATACGCCCAGGCAATACCCTTTAGAGCAAAATTGTTACTCTCCGCACCCGAAGCTGTAAAATAGATTTCTTCGGGTTGGGCACCAATCAATTGGGCAACTTTGCTGCGTGCTTCTTCAATCGCTTGTTTGGCGGTATTGCCAAAAGAATGGAGACTTTGCGGATTACCAAAGGCTTCGGTCAAGTAGGGTTCCATTGCTTGCTTGACTTCTGGATGCAATGGGGTCGTTGCCGAATGGTCGAGATAGATTTTTGCCATTAAGGTCCTATGTGTTCTTGAGAAAATTTCTTATAACTTTCAAATTTCTCAAACTGTTGAATTAAGTCGTATTCGGCTTTTAAGAGATAATAGTGGCTCCGTTCCATACCACTTAAATAGTGAAGTAATTTTTTGCCCGTTGGGTCCTGTGCTTGTTTTGCCGCTTCGGCATAGAATCTTTCGGAATCATTTTCTGCTGCCATTGCCAATTCGAAGAGTTTGGCAAGTGGGGCGTTATTTTCTAAGGCAAGGTTCAACTTCGGGGCTAAGCCCTGTTTGGGTAAACTCAACTTCACATCCGGAAATTGATTTTTATACTGGGTAGTTAGTAATTTTCGGTGTTTTGTCTCTTCATTTTTTAAGAACCCAAGCTTCTTCTTTAGATCGGGATTTTCGATTCGGTTTTTCATTTCACTATAAGCCTTTGCGGCATCGATTTCAGATTTGATGGCAATACCGTAGATTTCCAGCATTGTTAAATTTTTATTTAACATTTATTGAACTCCTTTTAAAATAATTCTAAAAAGTCATTCCGCCTCTAATGAAAATTCTCGAATGTTAAACCAAAAGCCAGTCTTTTCAATCGCATCAATTTCGGCCTGGAGTAATTCGTAGTGTGCCTGTTCCATCGCTGCTAATCGTTCATACATCGCTTTGGCATTTTGGTCCGGTACCGTCTGGGCTTGGTGGTGATAGAATTTGATTGCCTGGTCTTCTAAATCCAAAGCAGTTCTTAACGCACTGATTTGGTCAATGCCCTGTTTGCCCCGAATTCTTATCGTTTTATCAGAAAGCTGGGGCACCAATTTTTCAATTATTGAAGGTTCGATTGTGACTTTGGAAAAGCATTCATTTTGCTGAAGATTTTGTTCCTGTTGTTCTAAAAGACGCCAATGGTCAAATTCGTCCATTGCCAAGCGGATAAACATATTTTTCCCAGTCTCATCCTGAGTCTCTAAGGCGAAATTGAGATAATTATTTAGACTGGTCTGTTCAGCCTGTTTCGCCAATGTTAAGGCTTTTAATGCTTCGGTATTCACTTGTTTCCTTTTGACTTAAGATTTTCTTTCATCGCTTGGAGTTGGCGGATGTGATTTTTTTCTTGAGCGATAATTTTATTGACTAATTCTCGATTTTGTTCGCTGACGATATTAGTAATCTCTGTGTAAAAGAGCATAGTGTCGCGTTCGAACCCTAAGGCATAGTCTAATGCCTGTTTAGGTGTCTTTGCCTTTTTGACCAGGTTGATCGCTTTATCTTCGCCTAAAAAGAAGCGTGACTCGGAAAGCGCTTTGAGGTAAAGATTCATCTCATCCCAGTTGTAAGGAATTGCTTCGGGTTTTTCTCGGGTCAACTGATATAAATTAGTAAAGAGTTGCTTATGTTTAGTCTCCTCACTGGCTAAAAATTGGAAGAGTTCTTTTAGGTTTTTTTGTCGGGTTTTGCGGGCAACCGATTCGTAAAATAATTTACCAGCTTCTTCGGTCTTGATTGCCATCTCGATTACCTCGACTGCCGAATAAAAAACCGCCATCTTCACTCCTTTCCAAAAATACCGGCTTTTGGTTTTGGGGTTTTTAACCGATATTGGATTTCGGTCAATTTGGCGATATGCCCTTCTTCTTCTTTGATTAATTGAGAAATTAATTCGCGGTCTTGAGCACAGACCATTCGGTATAGTTTCATAAAGAAGAGGAGGGCATCGCGCTCAAAAGCTAAAGCGTAATTGATTAATTGAAGTGGTTCAGTTGCCGTTTTAACCAAATTTAACGCCTTATCCTTACCTTGAAAGATTTGATTTTCCGCCAGAGTCTTTAGAAAGAAAGCATCTTCGGGATTAGGAACTTTAATCTGACCACCACCCCTTAAGAAATTTTCGTAAATCTTCTGAAATGTATCAATGTGCCTGGTCTCTTCCTCGGCTAAAAATCGAAACAGTTCAATCAATTCTGGTGCTTGAGCTTGGTTTTGTGTATTTTCGTAAATTGTCCGGCCGGTTTCTTCTATTTGGATAGCCAATTTCATCACATCTTCAGGTGAAATACATTCTTGCATTATTCCTCCTCGCCGAGCCATCTAAACTCATTAAAAAGATTATTTAAACAGACCATTTAATATTAACAATAAAAGTTTAAAAAAAAATGAAATATCTGTCAAGGTTACAATTCGTTGCTTACTTTTGCATTGTCACAAATAAAAAGTCCGCCTGAGTTTTCAGGCGGACCTTTAAAGAATGCGGTTAGGATTATTTCATTTTGTTTCCGCCTCAGGCGGATTCAAATTCGAGTTAGTGCGAAATGATAATTTTTCGGGTCAGCGATAAACTACCCAAATTAACCCTCAATAAGTAAATACCGGTTTTGACTTGTTTAGTGTCTATTACTATTGTCGGGCTTGTGGAGTGGGATGCCTCACAACGAAATTCGCGGCACAGACACTTCTGACCAACTGGATTGTAGAGAGCAACGGTGATTTTTAAATTGGGGTTCTGGTTTTGATTTAACGCTTCCCAAAATGACAATGGAAGTTGGATAAAGAGATTCCGACCCACCGGATTCGGTCTAATCGAAATTTCTAAAGGTTTTAGGTTCTCAGTAGCGCTTTTTGCCTTTGATGGTTCAAAATTGTTTCCGCCTGAGGCAGATTCGAGATGGTTTAAATTAGTGGCAAATAAGGAATCGCTCCATTTCCAGATTCTGTCAGTCTTATTGCCCTTAATTGCCAGAATGGCATTTTGGTTCTGATAAGTTAGGGCGATTAGGTCGCCACCGGCTTTTACCCGGCGCTTTTTGCCATCGGCGCCGATCGCTGGTATTAAGGCAAGTGGCAGCCATTTTCCCGAGTCAGTTGTTTGTGGCTGGAATAACCAGAACTCACAAGTGTTTCCACCTTTCAAGGCATAGATATTTTCCGGTGAGACTAAACAGAGCGCGCCACCTTCTTTGACCTTTTTCTTTTTGCCATAGAGTGGATGAATTAAGGGCATTGGTGTAAAATTCTTGGTAAGCCAAGTGTCGTGGTTGACATCGTAAGTAAAGATTTCATTGGTTCGGTCTTTGAGACAGTAGATGATTTTATTTTCATTATCGCAAGCGAGGTCTGAACCTTTTTTATAACCGGGTTTTTGTTTGCCAGCCGGCGCATCGGGCATCTTTTCCCAACTGTCAGCAAGGATTCGGAAGCGATAGAATTCCTGGGTATTTACCCCTTTGAGTAGATAGATAAACGGTTCGCCTAATTTTTCACAGTACGCAATACCAGTACCATCTTTTATTTTCTTGCCAGTGCCTAAGGGGATATCAGGTAACGCCGCCCAAGAGTCCTTTGCCATATCGTAGCGATAGAATTCGAGTGTGTTACCACCTTTTGCCAGATAGATATATCTCGTGCCGTCCCCGACCATTTTCGCACCTTTTTTCACTGGTTTGTTATTCGGTCCGGCTGGAACATCGGCTAACTTACTCCAAGTGTCTCGTTTTGTATTGAGTCTGTAAAATTCCCGGGTTTTGTTCCCTTTAATCAAAAATACTAAGGTATCTTGAATAACTTCTAAGCAACTACCGTCTTTTAGTGGTTTTGAACCCGGTATCGTTTTCGGTAATTCAACCCAGGAACCGGGATTAGAGCCGGTAATTGAGACTAAGACATTGCCGCTTTTGTAATCATTATTCTTATTGCAATCACCGATTAGCGCAGTTGAACACTTTACCACATAAATTCCACAGGTGTCAGCCCAAGGGGTGAAAGAAACCAGAAGCGATTCTCCAACATTGAGATTGAGAACATTTTGAATATCGGTATAGCCAGGTATGATTTCAAATTTTACCGTAAAAGGTCCTGAAGTAGTTGTCCCATAATTTTTGAGCCAGGCTTGGGGTATTATCGTCTCCGGTCGAATAATTTGGGCTGGGGCGACAATATGAGCAACACCAACATCAAGAACCCGCACCAAGACCGAGTCGTACAGCGTATCATTATGGGAAACCAAATCACCAACCAAGTTGGTATGGCAAAGGACCGTGAAGACACCGGGGGGTTGAGCGGTCCATTGAGGGAAATTGACCGTATCTATTTGACCGATGCTGAGTGTCTTATACCGGCTCTCCTGCCAGGAACCAATTTCCAGGGTAATTGGGAACACTACCGGGTCGGTGCCAAAATTTTCAACTCGCACTTGGGGTGTTATGGTTGTGCCAGAGTCAATAATCCCAGTGGGTGCGAGTATTTCGACAACCCCGACATCTAATACCCGAATCGTCACCGTCCCAGAAATTGTGTCGTTATTAGGATTCAAATCGCCCGCTAAATTAGTGCTACAGCCGGTTGAATATGTGCCGCGGGTCGGAATCCAGTTGGCAAAACTTACTGTGTCTTCCATCCCAGGGCCAAGCGTTTTGGTTTTAGTGTCAAAATAAGAGTCACCAATATGGAAAAAGACATTAAAGGTCTCGGTATCAGTGCCAAAGTTCTGCACTAAAACTTTTGGTGTGATGGAAACGGTTGAATCCAACTCACCGGAAGGAGCGATTATCTCTTTTACCCCAACATCTCTGACTTGCACCGTAACCGAACCAGTTAAAGTATCATTATTGAAATTGGCATCCCCGGCCAGGGCAGTGCTACATTTCGTTAGATGGGTTCCAACCTGAATCACATTCCAAGTGTTGAAAATAACAAGAGTGGATTCATTCGGGTTAAGCGAAGCCGATTGAATATCGTCATAGAAATTGCCAATCTTGAATTTTACCGGAAAAGTCACCGAGGCATTGCCGAAATTCTTAACCCAGGCTTTTGGACTTATTACCGTGCCG
This sequence comes from Caldifarciminota bacterium, assembly GCA_039801565.1. Classification (GTDB taxonomy): domain Bacteria; phylum Hydrothermota; class Tepidihabitantia; order Tepidihabitantales; family JAOUPE01; genus JBDRUX01. Next base: position 6,291 of record JBDRUX010000014.1, on the reverse strand, counting down.
GAATCAACCGTGCCGGTGGGCTCAACAATTCGAATTACTCCAACATCAAGAATGATTGGGTCAGCAGTGACCGTAATATTGTCAACACTCCAGTGATAAATCTGATTGGTATTGCCACTCCAGTACCAGCGAAATTTGACATTGGGGTTATTGTTCGCCCAAGGACAATCAAAAACCTGTAGTCCTGGGCCATAATTTTGCCCAAAGTAATTATAGAGTTCAATCCAAGAACTGCCGCCATTCGAAGAACCTAATAATTTAGCCGTATAGGCTTGACCCTCTTGCGGAATAAAATAGGTCGAACAGCGCAGGACAACATTGGTATAAGCCGAGCAGTTTATGGTTGGTGAAGTCAGAATATCTTCGCCAGTCTCTTGGGGTGTCGAATAAAGGCAAGCATACGGTGTCAAATTATCCGACCAGGGCGACTGACCAGCATTTCTTCGATGCCAGTCCGAGTTTCCGACCGGTGTGGTATAATAGATGGTCCAACCTGGTGGTGGACTTTGGGTTGACCAACTGCCATTAAAATTCTGTTGGAGTAGTACATTGGCATTTATTATCGAAATCGCAAACCCGAATATAATTAACCAAACTTGGAATGACCTAAGGTGAGGATAACCCTGATGTTTTATTTTTTCGTCCATTTTACCCCTCCTTTTTATCTTCCCCTGTTAATGGTTTAACTTCCTCTTTAATAATTATAACATAAAATTTATCAGGCGTCAATAGCAAGCCAACTCCTGGGTACCGGGAGCAGTACCCAGGAGTATCCACCCCCTGCCTCTTTATAGCCCCAAAACGGGCTCTCCCTCGAATCAGCCCTCCTACATTACCCCAGTTTGCCATTTCAATAATTTTTTTGTCAAACCAAGGAACCGAATAAAATAAATCCCTGAATTTAATCTTCGGCCCAAGTTATCTTTACCGTCCCAGATTATTAAATTATCTTTGAATTTTGAATTCTGAATTTCGAATTTCGAAATGACCTTACCTTTTACATCATAGATTTTTAACCATAACTTTTCCGGCGGCAAAACTTTGACTTTGGACTTAGGTAAATTGGCTTTTATAATAACTTGATTGACAAATGGATTGGGATAACACTCTAAATTAACTATTTGGTCTTCAATTTCATTTAAACCAGTTTGGGGCATAACCAATACTGTCTTTGCCAAACTATCATTACCTCGCTGCATATCATTCGGTAGCATTGTTTTGGCAATCACTTGATAATTGCCGGATTGAGTCACAATCCATTCTGAGAAGATAAGGGTTGTATCTGTAGCCGGGCCAAGGGTTATTAAGAGGGTCTCGTTATAGATTATTTGTGGTGAAAATGACTGTTGGGTGAAAATTGAAAGCTGCACCGCAAAATCCACTTCGGTATTACCAAAATTGCTTATCGCAAGTTGGGGTAATACAGTATCGCCAATCTCAATTGTATCCTCGGGTGAAAGAATTTGGGTGACGCCAACATCATAAACATTACTGAATACCGTATCCGTAAGCCAATCATTCATTGGATTGGCATCGCCAACCAGCTCGGTAGAGCATTGAAGAATATTCGTACCCCGTTGATTTAAAATCCAAGTATCAAATTCTACGAGGCTCGTACTTTCGGGTAATAGCCCAACTACCTCTCGAGTTGAAACATAGTTAGGTGCTGTGAATCGAACCGTAAAACTAACCGTAGCGGTACCAAAATTCTTTACCAATGCTTGCGGTAGTAAATAACTTCCTGAGTCAGCCACGCTGGGTAAGTTTTGAATTGCCACCACGCCAACATCGCCATTTTCAATCCAAGCGGAATCTTGGAATGGGACAAAATTTCTCTTTGTCACAGTAATTAGGAAACCGCCTTGGGTTTGAGGATTAATTGCAAAAGTGACCATTCCTGAATTATTGGTCGTACCAACAAGGTAAAAATCATCTGCCTTCCAGAGACAGACTCGAGCACCTGATACTGGTCCATTGTGATTGACTTGAACCGTAAATTGGGTGGGAACAGGAGGAATATGAGAAGGATAGTTAACATTCAGCACTTTGGGAGTCGTGGTCCAAAGATTTAGTTCCGGGTCACCTAAAAGTGTGAAGGATTGGTATTCAAAAGGATGGTTGTACCGTTCGTAAAGTTCTTGTTTTGCCCGAAGCATCACCTGTCCCAAGGTTGGTAAGGATTCTAAGAATAATCCTTTGAAGAATCCTTGCGTGATAGCGGAGCGCAAATGGGCGACATTATAATCCGAGCGAGCGTTACCAAAAAAAGCGACCGCACCCTTTAAAGCCGAGGATGAACCGGTTTTTAGCCAAGCCTCACCAACCATTGACTCGCCCGGAGTTAAAGTTAGCGTAGCACAGGTTGCAGAAATGATGATGGGCAGACGACTGCCATTATTAGTCTGGTTGGGATTAACATAGAATGGATACCACCAGTTACCTGCCGCTGAGCCGCGATAAAGAACAAACCCTTTACCCTGATTAATCGAATTGACAATATCATTTTGATTGTGATTGCGTGACCGAGCCAATGAATCAATAGTATGAAAGCCATTGGCAAGCGCCAAATCACGAGCAAAATGAACATCATTGTAGTAAATAGTATCGTCTGAATCATAATCTTCGCGCACAATTGTTAAAAGTCCCCTAAACCACAAGGAATCAGTTAGCAACGGGGTTCGCTCATAACTCAAAGTTTTCTGTATCATTACACTACACTGAGCTGGAGTCTTACAAGGGAATCGGCCACAAGCCAATTCGGCTCGATAATCGCCGCTCATATCAGCATATTGATTGTCAGAAAGATTGGTATAAGGCGGTAATAAATCCGGTGAACCAACCAAAAGGAGAAATTCTGGTCTGGGTGACCAGTTATTGTAACAATTCATAATATAGGAGCGAATCTCAGAAGGTGCACTGCCAATCTCCGAAAGTCGTTTTACCTGCGTCAACACCCCTTTTTGAGTCTTCCACCTTGCCAGCTCACAAACTTGATTATAAAATGTATCTGCAGTGATAATAAGATAATTTGCTCCTTCCTGTGCCCAATATATTGAAATTAGAAAGCTTAGCATTAAGAATTTCTTTCTCATATCCTTATCCGAATCTATTTGTTTCGATTTTCACTTCGGCAGGGGCGAAGATTATAAATTCCAACTAATAAAAATGAAGCAATTATCGTGCCAATGGTGAATATTTTGTGTATTGTGTTAAGTTTATATAAAACAAATAGTTATAAGTAGGAGCTTGTTTTAGTGTTTTTGCTGATATGCGACACTCGTTTTGAATTTCGAAATTGATTTAATACTGAACTTGATTTTAGGAGTTAAACGATTGAACCAGTTTGAACTAATTTTTCAACGCATTCCCAAAAATCGGTGCACACTAAAAAAACGATTTAGACTATTTGAACATTTTGAGCTATTTCTTATGCATCTTAAAATCAGTAATTAACTCACCGTTCTTGGGGATTAGTGAAAATAATGAGGCAGTATAGATGGTGGCTTCCCAACTAGCCTACGGGGCTACCCCCTATACCATATCCCCACCCGAAGCGGAATTTGATATAAGACATTTAAAAATCATATAGTTAAAAGAAATTTTGGCTTGATTTTTGCGTTACTTTTAAGTAACCTTTTTTGTGTTTGTTTTTATTAAAGAAATGGCAGAAAAGTCAATTTAAAACAACGGGAAGTTGCTGACCTGTTAGGATTAAAATCAAAATACGGACAAAGTTTTATAGCCCGTTTAGAAAACGGACCAATCCGAAATCCAAGTTTATGCACAGTTCTTGACTATCTTCGAATCTGCGGTGCATCTTGGGTTGAATCTTTTAAAGAATTGGATGCAATTGATTGGGGAAGTTAAGGGAGATAAGGTGTAAATTACTAATTTTGGTTCTTCGTGTCCTGGGCGTAAGATTCCTAATTCTTTAACTACCTAAATTATTTTCACTAATCGCTGATTTTGAGAGTGGTTGAAAAATAGTTTAATTCAATAGTTCAATTTAATGCCGAGACCATATCTGTAACCGCTTGCATTCGCTTCTTGACAATTTTTGCGCTATTCTGAATAATATATCCTGATGCTGAAAGATAAAATTGCCGAGGCACCGGAACGTCCGGGTGTTTATCTTTTAAAAGATAACAAGGGCAAAATCGTTTATGTTGGCAAAGCCCGCAATCTTAAAGAACGGTTGCGTGCCTATACCACAACCCAGGAAGACCCTAGGAAGACATCACTTATCAATCGTGCCACCGACCTTGATTTCATTGTCACCAATTCCGAAGTTGAGGCACTGATCATCGAAGAGAATTTAATCAAGATTAATAAGCCGAAATATAATGTCCGATTAAAGGATGATAAGAAGTTTCCTTATCTTAAAATCACGGTTAGGGAGAAATATCCGAGAATTTTCCCGACCCGAAATCTAAAGCAAGACGGTTCGATTCTATTTGGTCCGTTCACTTCGGCTAAGGCATTAAGAAAGGCGTTAAAAGGGGTTCGGCGAATCTTTCAGATCCGCATCTGTAATAAAAGTTTACCCAGCCCAATCCCATTACGACCCTGTCTTGCCTTGCCAATGAAACGTTGTCTTGGACCTTGTCAGGGCAATGTGCCTGAAGCGTTGTATCGTGAAAGAGTAAACAATGTAATTGCCTTTCTTTCGGGTAAATCGGACAAGATAATTCAAGAATTGGAAAAACAGATGTTTGCGGCAAGTGAAAAAGAAGACTTTGAGAAAGCGGCCATCATCCGTGACCAATTATTGGCACTAAGAGAGATAATGCGCAATCAACCAGCAGTTTTTAAAGATAAAATTGCCCGAGATATCTTCGGGTTAGCCCAGACCGACACCTTAGCCTTTGCCACCCGATTCAAGGTCCGCGAAGGCAAACTCTTTGGCAAAGAAGAATATCCGTTAACTTTAACTAAGGGGACGAAATCTGACGAAATCTTATCCAGTCTCCTCCGTTCGATTTATACCCATACTTATGATTTACCGGACGAAGTCCTCTTGCCCGTGGAATTGGATATGGAAAATACCGAACCGCTTATCCAATGGTTCAAAGTGAAACGGAATAAGCTGGTGAAGATTTATCAGCCAAAACGGGGTGAAAAAATCCGGCTTTTGAATTTAGCCAAGAGCAATGCCGAAGTTGGGTTGGCAGAAATTGTGCCGGTACCAAAGATTCACCAAGCCAATTTAGATCTCCAGCGTTTCTTGGGACTACCAAAACCACCCCGCATCATCGAAGGAGTTGATATTTCGAATATCGCGGGTAAAAGTGCCACTGGCTCAATTGTTGTCTTTCATGACTATTATCCTCATAAGTCGGATTATCGGCTATTCAAAATTAAAACTGTGACTGGTCCTAATGACTATGCGATGATTGAAGAAGTATTAAGTCGAAGGGTGAAGCGACAAATTAACGAAGGCAAACCATTAGCCGATTTGGTATTGATTGATGGTGGCAAAGGACAACTCTCAACGGCAATTCGAGCTTATAACAATGCTTTGGGCTCTGCCCAATCGAATGGTAAACCTGCGACGGTTAGCATCCAACCACCAGTTTTTCTTGCCTTTGCCAAAAGAACTAATACCTTATATTTTGAAGATGGCCGGGAAATCTCCATTCCGGCTACTTCCCCGGCTCTAAAACTCTTAAAACGAATTCGGGATGAAGCCCATCGGTTTGCGATTAGTTATCACAAAAAATTACGCAAAAAAACCTTGCTGACCTCAGAACTTGATGACTTAAGGGGAATCGGCGAAAAACGCAAACTTGCTCTAATTCAATATTTCGGCAGTTTAGAAAGATTAAGATTGGCTACGGTTGATGAGATTAGTAAAGTGAAAATGATTGGTAAAAACCTTGCTGAAAAGATTTACGAATATCTTCATTCCAGATCCTGTTGAACTCTTAAACCTTTTGAACTATTTTTATAATCAAATCTCCCGTATTAAAATTTATCAGACTTAACCGATGACGATTTAGCTTTTACTCCTCAAGGCAATGAATGGTATTGTCAAAATTACCCACAGAGAATTCTTTTTAAGCTCAAGAACTTACCCGAATCGGGCTCCCCCTCTGTGTTCCTTGAATTTCAGGCGTTTTAGACCTTCCTTCAATCCGCGTTTGATGGATTATGTTCCTTAAAGTGAATCTCTTACGAGCTACGCGCAGCGTCCACCGAACGAAAAGGGGAAAAACCACGAATGAACACAAATAAACACGAAAAAGATGAAGAAGCATATTGAGAAGAATCTCACTGCGTGAGGTGAACACA
>JBDRUX010000013.1:6047-32898 GCA_039801565.1 Caldifarciminota bacterium | reverse complement strand
CATACTTACCATCGGATTTCATTACCGCTAAGTCCGGACAAAAGACAAAGCAATTATCACATTTGTTACAGATACCGCAGGAGAAACACCGCTCGGCTTCTTGGAAAGCTAAAGATTCATTATAACCAAGATGAACTTCTTTAAAGTTTCTTTTTCTTTCTTTGATACTTAAACTCGGCAGTGGATTGCGTGGGGCAGGTTCAAAATAGGCAAGATTTAAGTTGGCAAATTGGACAATTTCTGGTTTCGGTTCAGGCTTTATCTCTTTATTAGCAAAATAACTGTCAATCGCTAAGGCGACTCTTTTACCCGCACCAATTGCATCTACAACCATCTTTGGTCCAGTCACGCAGTCACCACCGGCAAAGACATTTGGGACACTGGTTCTCCCCCATTCGTCAGCATCGATACTCCAGCCAGTACTTTTAATCTCTTCGGTTAGATAAGACAAATCCACCTCTTCACCAATTGCTGAGATTATTGAATCGCAACTCAATCGGAAATTAGAGCCTTTGATTGGAACTGGTCTCCTTCTGCCTGATGCATCTGGTGCGCCCAACTTCATTCTTTGACATTCCAATTTGGTCACTCGCCCTTTACTCTTAATTACTTTTACCGGTGCTACTAAGAACTCGATTAGAACTCCTTCTTTTTCCGCTTCTAAGATTTCATCGGCCACTGCTGGCATTTCGGCTCGGGTTCTTCGATAAAGAATTTTGGGTTGGGCACCCAATCTCAAGGCGCATCTTGCCGCATCAATTGCCGTATTGCCCCCGCCAATCACCAAGACCTCTTTACCAATTCTTGGTCGTTTACCCATATTGATTTGGGCTAAAAATTCTAAACCGGAATAGACACCTTTCACCTCTTCATTTGGCACACCTAAGTTCCGACTCTTATGGGCACCAGTTGCAATAAAGACTGCATCGAAATTGCGACGCAATTCTTCCAAAGTAATATCTTTCCCTAAGGTTGTATTAGTTTTAATCTTTACCCCTAACGCTTCCACCTTTTTAATTTCTTTATCAAGTATGTCTTTAGGCAACCGATAAGATGGTATTCCAACCCGTAACATTCCACCGGGCAGACCGAAATGTTCCAAAATTGTAACCTGATAACCCATCTTAGCGAGATAGTAGGCGCCACTCAGTCCGGCTGGACCTGACCCGATAATCGCAATTTGTTTTCCATTTAGGTTATTGGATTTTTCTCGTTTTGTCTTTTTTAACCCATAGTCACCCAAGAACCGTTCAACATTATGGATTCCCAAAGGCTCATCATATTCACTCCGATTGCAAGCCGCTTCGCAGGGATGAAAACAGACCCGACCGGTAATCGAAGGAAATGGATTATCTTGAATTATTAACTCGTAACCTTCCAAGTATCTTTTTTGTTTCACCAGTTCCAGATAACCTTGGATTTTCTCTTTTGCCGGACAGGCATCTTGGCAAGGTGGTGTCTTATCTAAATAGCGTGGTTTAAAAATCCGCCAACTGCCGGTTCGGTTAACTAAGGTATTAGTTAGTGAAACCGCCCAAGGTGGATAATCGGGTTCGCGTTCTAAGACAAGTTTTGGCGGTGTCTCAATATCTAACCATCTCATAAGCCTCTCCAGTCGCCTTAATATTGTCTTCAATCTTTACCGGGACATATTCCGGAATTGATTGGTAGATATTTTCAATTTGAGCAAGACCACTAATCCTAACAAATGCCCCAAGCATAGCGGTATTAACAATTGGAGCTGTTTTTGGTCCTAATTTATATTTTATGGCGATGCCAGTAGCATCAATCGTCGCGACTCGAAAATTGGGAAAACTGAACTCACGGGGTTCTTTATCGGAATTCAATAAAATCCAACCACCGGGTTTTAAACCCTGTGTCACATCTTGAGTTTGGAGCAGGACCGAATCCAAAATAATCACATGGTCAGGATTATAGATTTTACAACGTAAGACGATATTCTTATCGTCGAATCGTAAGAAGGCTTGAACTGGTGCGCCGCGTCGTTCGACACCGAATTCAGGAAAAGTCTGAACATATTTTCCTTCTTTAAATAAAGCCGAGGCAAGAATTTCTGAGGCAATTACGGCTCCTTGACCGCCTCGGCCGTGAAATCGAATCTCAGTCATTTACCTCCTTTAATCAGTTTTTAGTTTTTGGTTGTTAGTCTTTGGATTTCCTTTTAAAGAATTAATTAGTCCCTGCAGGAGTCTACCAAGTTCGGCTAATTTCTGTTCTAAGTATTCGTAGTTAGTTTGATTAAGAAATTTTAATGAGAAAGCTAATTTGACTATTGTCACCGTTTCATAATGCGACCTCAAAGCTATTGTCAAAAATTGAACAAATTCTTTTTTCGTACCACAAGCTGACCCTTCGGCAATGTTCAGTAAAATTGAGGTGACAGAACGCCTCATTTGTGCAGTTAAACCATAGGTCTCCGATTTTGGAAAAGATTTACTAATTCGATAGACAATTTTACAAAGGTCTAATGCTTTCTGCCAAACTTCGAGTTTCTCAAATCGGTACATCTTTTACCCAACAACCAAAAACCAATAACCAAAAACTGTTTTTATTACCATCTTATCACCATTCCTGCCCAAGTGAAACCGGTGCCAAATGCTGCTAGCACAATAATATCATTGTCTTTTATTTTGCCGGCACGAAAAGCCTCATCAATACAAATCGGTACCGTAGCGGCGGACATATTGCCATATTTATGAATCACAATATAGGTTTTCTCAAAAGGAATACCGGTTCGCTCTCGGGTTGCCTCCATAATTCTCATATTTGCTTGGTGCGGAATAAACAGACTGACGTCTTGGGCAGTAAGATTGGCATCTTTTAGGGCTTGGATAGTTGCCTGACTCATCGCTCTAACCGCATATTTAAATACTTCGTTGCCTTGCATTGCTACTGAATGAAGTTTTTTCGCCACTGTCTCTTCCGATGCTGGCATTCTTGTGCCTCCGGCCGGTTGATATAAAAGTGGTGCTAAGTTACCGTCGCAGCCCCAATTCGAACTTAAGATTCCAGAATTTTTATCGGTTGCTTCGACCACACAAGCACCAGCACCGTCGCCAAAAAGCACGCAGGTTGCCCTATCCTGCCAATTCACCACTTTTGACATTACCTCTCCCCCACATACCAAAGCGCGTTTCGAGGTCTTGGAATTTATCAGATTAGCCGCAATCTCTAAGGCAAAGATGAAACCGGAACAGCCAGCACTCACATCAAATGCGGCACTACCGCTGATTCCTAAGTTTTTTTGCACCCAGCAAGCGGTAGCAGGATAAACGGTATCCGGAGTTGAAGTCCCGACGATTATCGTATCAACATCTTGGGGCTTTAACCCAGCCATTGCTAAGGCTTTTCTTGCTGCCTCAGCCACTAAATCCGATGTAGCGGTCTTCGCATCAGCAATACGACGCTCTTTGATGCCAGTACGTTCCGTAATCCATTCATCCGAAGTATCAACCATCTTCTCCAAGTCGAAATTGGTTAAAACCTTTTCGGGTAGGGCTGAACCAGTGCCAATAATCTTAAATCGTTTCAAGTTTTATATTATTACAAGAAAAATTGTTTAAGTCAAGAAAATCTATACTGACTTAAGCTAAAAATCTTCACTTTGGTTTGTCGCTGTTCCAAAATCAAAATGATGTTTAACATTTTAAAAATTTCTCAATCGTCTGGCAGATATATTCGATTTGGTCAATATTTAATCCTGGATAAATTGGTAGTGCCAAACTTTCTTTTGCGCACCGCTCCGCATTCGGAAAATCACCATGTTTATAGTGAAGTTTTTTATAGGCTTGTTGTAAATGCAAAGGCAAAGGATAATAAATTTTGGTCTCAATCCCATTTTTTGCCAGACAATTTTTCAATTGGTCACGCTCTCTTGTTCTTATCACATATTGGCTAAATACTGGTTGGTTATTTGCCAAAATTTTGGGTGTAATTACCAATTTATTTAATCGCTGGGTATAAAAGTCCCAAATTCTTTTTCTTGCCCTATTCCATTTCTCAAGATACTTCATCTTTACTAAAAGAATTGCGGCTTGAATTTCGTCCAACCGGCTTGTCCAGCCGAAGTCGAGATGGTAATTTTCGGCATATTGTCCGTGATTTCGCAATCTTTGCAATTTCGTTGCTAATTTCGAATCGGAAGTGACAACTATCCCGCCGTCACCGAGGGCGCCAAGGTTCTTGGTCGGATAAAAAGAAAAAATGCCGGCTTTGCCAAAACTCCCAGCCTTTTGCCACCGATTATTTAATAATTGGCAACTACCGAAACTTTGTGCAGCGTCTTCGATGATAAATAGATTATAGCTCTCAGCAATTTCGATGATTGGTGCCATCTCAGCACACTGACCAAAAAGATGGACCGGTATTATCGCTTTGACGGTTGCTTTGGTCATTCGATTAATTGGGAATTTTGATTTAACCGAATAATAACAATTTTTTCTTAAAAATTCAGCAATCCTGACCGGGTCAATATTAAAGGTCTGTTCATCAATATCAACAAATACCGGTACCGCGCCGGTAAGACTTATCGCCTCTGCTGTGGCAAAGAAGGTATAAGGCGTAGTTATAACTTCATCACCTAGTCCAATGCCCAGCCCTTCCAAACAAAGAATCAACGCATCGGTTCCTGATGCTACCCCAATCGCATACTTCGTCCCACAGTATCTTGCCACCTTTTTCTCTAATTTAACGACTCGTGGGCCTAAAGTAAATTTACCACTATCAATAACTTTTTGGATAGCAATTTCTATTTCCTTTTTTATTAATTTGTGCTGACTGATTAAATCAACAAAAGGAATAACAATCGGTCTTTTAATCTTTGATTTGTTTTTTAAACCAATCAATCGTCAGTTTTAGTCCTTGCTTTAATGAAACCTTTGGTTCCCAGTTGAGAATTTGTTTGGCTTTACTGATATCGGGCTTACGCCTTTTGGGGTCGTCTTGAGGTAATATCAAAAATTTTAACTCCCTTTTGCCTTTGGTCAATTCAATAATTAAGTTCGCTAACTCTAAAATAGTAAATTCGTCAGGATTACCCAGATTTATTGGTTCGGAAATATCCGTAGTAAGTAATTTGGCAATCCCATTAATTAAATCGTCAATATAACAGAAACTCCGAGTTTGTTTACCATCGCCGTAAATCGGAAGTGGCTTGCCTTGTAATGCATTGAGGATTAGATTAGGAATCACCCGACCATCATCGGTTCGCATCCTTGGACCATAGGTATTAAAGATTCGAGCAATTCTCACTGCAACTCCGTATTCTCGTTGAAAAGTTATCGTTAGCGTTTCAGCGAATCGCTTTGATTCATCATAAACTGCCCGAAGACCAATTGGATTAACATTTCCTCGATAATCTTCTTTTTGCGGATGAACCAGCGGGTCACCATAAACTTCCGAAGTCGAAGCCAAAAGAAATATCGCCTGCTTTTTCCGGGCTAATTCTAATAAATGATAAGTGCCAAAGCCATTGGCGCGTATTATTTGAATTGGGTATTTGGCAAAATCTTTTGGACTGGCCGGCGAAGCGAAATGGAGAATTGCATCCAGCCGACCCGAAACTTCGATTGGCTCACTAATATCAGTTTCAATTAATCGAAACTTGGCGTTCGATAACAAATGAATAATATTTTCTTTTTGACCAGTAATGAAATTATCAACGCATAAAATTTCGTGGCCTTGCTTTAAATAAAACTCGCAGAGATGGGAGCCAATAAATCCTGCTCCGCCCGTAATCAGTATCCGCAAGTTAATTCCTCATCGATTGGAGTTGCCGCTTATTTGCTACTTAGCCACCCCTAAAATCACCGCCCAACTCCCCGGTAAATGAAACCCATCTCGTTCATCGTTTTTGGGTCAAGGATATTCCTGCCATCAACCACAATTGGTAACTTCAGTAGGGATTTAATTTTTACCCAATCTAAATTCAAAAATTCGTCCCACTCCGTTAAAATTAGTAAACATTCACTATTCTCAGCTACTTCGTAAGGGGAAGCGCAATAGATAATATCGGGCATTATTGCCTTGGCTTTTGCCATTGCTTTTGGGTCATAGGCTTTTATTACCGCACCTTCTTTTTTTAAATAGCCAATGATGTCAATCGAAGGCGCAAATCGCATATCATCAGTATTCGGTTTGAATGCCAACCCCAAGACGCCAATCTGTTTTTCCCGTAGATTCCAAAGCAACCCTTCGACTTTTTTAACAAATCGCATTTTCTGTTCTTCGTTAATCTTCTGGACTTCTTTGAGTAGGTTGAAGTCGTAACCCAACTCTTGAGCAATTCGAATAAATGCCATCAAATCTTTGGGAAAACAGAATCCGCCATAGCCAATTCCAGCATTGAGAAAATGGGAACCAATTCGTTTATCCAAACCAATACCTTCGGCAACCTTTTTAATATCGGCACCCGATTTTTCACAGATTATTGAGACAGCATTGATAAAAGAAATTTTCATAGCGAGAAAGGCATTAGAGGCATGCTTAATCAATTCGGCACTCTCAATATCCGTAAAAAGTATTTTTGCCTTAATCGGTGCATAAATTTCCCGCAGTAACTCCTCGGCCTTTTTCGTTTCCACTCCAATTACGATTCGGTCTGGTTGCAGAAAATCATCAACTGCCGAACCTTCGCGTAAAAATTCCGGATTCGAGGCAACATCAAAAGCGACCCGCCGTAAATTATATCGTTCGATAGTGGTTTTTATCCATTTATTAGTCTTAACGGGCACCGTGCTTTTTTCAACAATTAATCGGTAATCGGTCAGATTCGTGCCAATTTCTCGTGCTACATTCTCGACATAAGACAAATCTGGTTCGCCGGTCTCTTTAGGTGGCGTACCAACCGCAATAAATAGCACTTGGGAATTTTTCACCGCATCGGCAATTTCATTGGAAAAAGTAAGTCTTTGTCGCTTCATATTATTGACCACCAATTCTTCTAATTTTGGTTCGTAGATAGGAATTTTGCCCTGTTTTAAGAGTTCAATCTTTGCTCGGTCATTGTCAACGCAAATAACCTTATGACCAATTTCCGCAAGACAAGCACCGCTGGTCAAACCAACATAGCCGGTACCAATCATTCCAATTTCCATAGTTCAGTGTAAGTTAAATTTTGTAATTGTCAAGTTAGACAACCAAAGTTTAATTCGACTTGGATTTTATCTGCTTAACTAATAAAAGTCCAAGCAATGCTATAATTAGGAGAAAAAGACCAACTATTGCCAATGTAATTCTTACCGAGGTTAAATCACCTAACGAACCAACCATAAAAGTCGTGAGAATAAAGGCAAATCCGCCAAAAAATTCTTTGGTTGAAAAGATACGACCACGAATCTTTGCTCCAACTTGTTCTTGGAGGATAGTGTTTTGAGCAATTGTAATCCAGGAAAAGATTATACCACTGGCAATTGCCACAATCACCATAAACCAGACTTGGATTAAAAATTGACCGAAGAGAAAAAGTAAACCATAGAGCATAATACCAAATACGACAATTTTGGGCTTATCAATACTTGGTTTCAAAAAACTTAAAACCAACGCTCCTAAAATCATTCCGATTGCCAAAATTCCGGCAAAGACACCGACACCGGCTGTGCCGAGATTTAATACCTGTTGCACCAGATAAATTAGAATCGTATAAGCCACACCGGCTACAAAGACCGAAATCCAAATCGAAGCCATCACTAATAATACCAATTGGTCCTTAACCACCAATCCTAAGAGCTCCTTTACATCACTCAGAAAAGTCCGCCAAGCCGAGTTTATTAATCGTAATGTTTTAGTTTGGTAAAACCGGGTTACTGTAGTTGGTGTCGGCAATAAATTCTTATCCGGAGTCAGTTGTGGTTCATTGCGCAACAGAATCCCAATAGCCAATAGACCAGCGACGAGATGGGTCGAGGCATCAATCATAATGCCGTAATGCCAGCCCGCCCAACGGATTAAAAAACCACCTACCACCATACCTAAGACCGTAGCGAAGCGAGACAAAAATTGGTCAATTGAATTAGCGGTAAGTAATTTGCGTTTAGCAACTATAGCTGGTAGTAAGGCCGGTTTTGCCGTATTGTTAAAAATGTCTAACCCAAAGAATAAAACCATCGCTACCCAAAAAAAACTAAAACCTTGCGTAAATTTAATAATAAGCGGTGTTAGATAAAGTAATACTGCCTGAATAAGATGGATGCGAATTATTATTTTTCGTCGGCTCCAATGGTCAACCAGCACCCCGGCAAATGGCGCCAAGATCATAACTGGTAAGGTAAAAACTAAAGAAGCAAAAGAAAAAGCCAATACCTTACCGCGATACGTAGTCTCAATAATTGTAATTAATAACATATGCGAGAGCCGGTCACCAAATTGGGAAAGAGTTCCCGAAAAAGTTAAAAAGAGGAAGTTGCGGATTTTTAGAACTGAAAGTAATTGCTTGCGAATCACGCTCAATCATAAACAAACTAATCAAAAGGTCAAGGGAGTTAGCATTAGATTTTTCTTTTTCCTTTCAATCGTGAAACAAAATTTCTTTCTTGACTTTTCTAAAAAATTGGTTATTACTCTTCATAGCAAGATTATGGTTTTAGCTCAAAAAAGGAGGATCGATGCGTTGCGAAATTGAACGGGCAATCTTTGCGGAAAGTTTGAATTCTGTGATTGGTGCTTTACCAACCCGAACGACCTATCCCGTTTTGCAGAACATTTTGCTGGAAGTTGCTGACCAAAAACTCACCTTAGCAGCAACCGATTTAGATTCTTATATCCGAAAAGAGATTCCATTAATTGCTGGTAGCAAAATCGAACCGGGAAAAGTAATACTTCCCGGTCGGAAACTTTTAGAAACCTGCCGGGAAATTACCGCCGATAAACTAACTCTTTGGACCGAAGAAAACAATATCCGCCTGCAATCCGGTCCGAGTGATTTTTTATTTGCTGGTTTAGATCCGGCCGAATATCCAGAACCACCGGCACCACCGACCGGTTCGACTTTAAGACTTCCTGTCGACCTGCTTTTAAGTGCTTATGAGGCTACCAATTTTGCTGTTTCTTATGACGAAGGTCGTCCAGCAATGTGTGGGCTTTACTGGCAAGTAAAACCTAAAGAGATGACGATGGTTGCTACGGATGGTTACCGTTTGGCATTAGTTAAAAAGAGTGGTGATTTTGCTGGCAAAGTATCGGCTATCATTCCCCCAAAAGTATTCAATCTCCTGCCGCGTGACGAAGCCGAAGTTCTAATAACCCTTGACCAAACAAAGATAAGTTTTGTTTTTTCCCATACAACTGTTATTTCGCGATTGATTGAAGGCCCTTATCCTGATTACGAACGAGTTGTGCCAAAAGAACAACCTAATCTACTTCGTGCCAACCGCGAACATTTAACCGCTGCTCTGCGTCGAACCGCAATCTTTGCTCATCCAATGGGACGTTTGGTGACATTAGAATTATCTAATCAAGGTTTGTCCTTATTCGCCCAGGCGCCAGAAATTGGTAGTGCTACCGAAAAACTTGCCTGTCATTATAAGGGTAGTGATTTAAAGATTGGCTTTAATGTCAATTATCTCTTAGAAATTCTCCGCCACATTGAGACTGAGGAAGTCGTAATTGAATTGGCTGGACCACTTAATCCTGGTTTAATAAAACCGAGCCCGCAGGTAGTAGAGACTGAAACTATCTTCGTTTTGATGCCGATCCACTTGGATTAAAAATTAAGTGACATTTCATTCACGATTAATCCCCCCCTTTATTCTATTGATTTGTCTATTTTTATTCAATTGTCACCATCGCCGAATGCCCTTTGTGACCGCCTTTTTAATTAAAAGTTTTGAAGAAGGCGAAATGATTTATTATAAAGAAGTCTATGTTTATGACATAGATGGCTTTCCAATGATTCCATTGGTGCTGGTCAATGATTCGGCAGTTCCGATTACCGATTTTTATTATCACTGGTATTTCTATTCCGAGGATAAAGACTTTTTAGCCGGCAGAGAATATAAACTGAAAATCAAACACGGTTGGGGTGAGGCAAGCGGTAAGGTATTCGTGCCAAGTGATTTTCAAATTCGCAAGCCTGAGCCCAATTATACCTTAACCAAAGATTCTGACCTATATTGTGTTTGGCAAAGGGCAGCCAAAGCCGATTGGTATTATTTTACCCTTGACCTTTATTATAATTATGTTGACACCAATGGTCAGGAAAAACAATTTAACCTCATTTCGGACAGTATAACTTCGGATACGGTTTTAAGCTATGACAAAAATTTTCTCTTTCCCCAAAATGTAAGTCGAATAATTTCAGGCAGAGGTACAATAAATATTTGGGCGAGCGATGGTTCAACGGTTATGCCAAAAGCTAAGGAGAATATCCGCGGCGATGGCAGCGGTTTTTATAATGGTATCAATCATTCGGGTGAAAGATATTTTCGTATCGGCCCTGCCAGCGCCGACTTGACTTCTTCGACAAAATCAGCCAAAGAACGGTTGCTAAAAAGACTACGGCGAGGTTACACAATTAGATGACAAAATTATTTCGAAAGCTCATTATCTTAATCCTTTTGCTTGTCGGTTGTAGCAAAAATGACAAAGTTTATATCACTGGTTTCATTATCAAGGCAGTTCGTCCACCCTTCACTTATTATTATAAAGAAGTCTATGTTCACAATCAACGAGGTTTTAAAATGGTACCAAACTGCTTGATCAATGACACCGCCTTAAATATTGATGATTACCATTACGATTATTATTTCTTTCGGGATTATAAGCCATTTGAAATCAATCGAAAATATAAATTAGTTTTGGAACACGCCGGTGGTAAGGCACAGGGTGAAGTTTATATGCCCAACGATTTTGCCATCCTTTATCCGGAATCAACTTATCTATTAGTAAAAGATTCATCCCTCCAGATTTATTGGACCAAAGCCGAAGGTGCTACCTGGTATTGGTTAGATATCTATATTGATTACTGGTATGAAGATTCCTTAGGAGAAGAAGACGAGTTTGTGTTTGATATGGACACGATAGTTTATAGCAATTATGTTGTTTATGAAAAAAGCCGACTCTTTCCCCCTTATGTTGCTCGGATCACCGAAGGCGGTGATGGCATCATTAATGTTTGGGCTTGTGATGGTCCACCCTGTCTACCTGGTGCTGAGGGCAATATTTATGGTGCCGGCTATGGAATTTATAACAGTGTAAATGAAGCTCCTGACCGATTCTTTTATGTTGGACTACCCGGCAAAAGAGAAAGAGCAAGCCGATATTTTAATCAGAAGTTAGAAAAACTCAAAATTCGAAATCGCGCCCGCCGATGAAAAGCAAAAGATATGTGTTTGCGGATTTTTATCCGATGCCGAAGGACGCAAAACTGATGTTATTGAATTGGCAAAAGTGGCAGAAGGCGGTTTCATTCCAAAACCACCCAAAAACTTATAAACTTTTAAATTTCTAAGGGCGGTTTTTTACCCGCCTTTTTATTTAACCGCAGAGATAACAGAGAAATTAGAAAAGAATTATATACCAAAGATGAGACCAATTAAGTGATTACAAATTCAAAATTTCCTTATTTTCCTTACCGGTATTAGGACAGATTTTGTGTCAGAAAAAGTTGAAATATATTTCAACCTAAAAATGACCGATTTTTTCATCTATCGTGTTGGTCTTCCGTCGGTTACGCTAATTTTCCTTTAGGGAGGGGGTATCGTATAGGGGGTGACCCCGTAGGCTACCCCCTAAGCTACCCCGTAGGTTGCTTGGGGAGTTGCCTCAGGAGTTGCTTCTGGAGCTGGTTAGTAGGCGGGTTGGGGAGCGGGTTAGGAGGCGACCTCGGAAGCGACTCGGTAGGCAACTTGGGAAGCAACCCGGGGAGTAGCCCGGTAGGTAGCTCCGTAGGTCGCTTAGGGAGTTAGTTCCTATACTGCTTCGTCGTTTAAATTATCTTTATAAGTTATGCCCGTTTGACTTCAGTTCAAATCCCTCTTTGGCAGATTGCGACGAATTCAATTCACCAATTAAAAGTGTTCGATTCCAATTGGCACAATGTATTTTATTCTCATTCATAATAATTATAATCGCCGGGCGAGATTTTGATGATTTCTTTACGTCGCGCCCAAATTTCCCAAATCATTTCGGCAAAAGTAAGGTTGGTTTTATCAAAAACGGCAAAGACCGGATCAGTGGTGACAATGCCTTTTGCCCGCTCAATCAAAACTTCAGGTTTAAACATTTGAATATCGTGAAGATAAAGCGGTAAATTGCCTTGCCAAGCTTCGCGGGTTAATCGGAGTTTCTCGATTGAATCATATTCGCCTTGATAATATTTGTCAAAATTAAAGGTCTCGGCAATGATTTCCCATTCACTGGTATTGAAATTTACTTGATAATGCATTTTCTTTATTATAGTCATTGTTTAATTTTTGTCAAGGCTACCCTGTAGGCTAGTTCCTAAGTTGGCTTCATTGACGACTTTTTTGACGGCTATAGTAAATTTTTGAACTCTTCAATGGTCAATTCAAAACTCACCTGCTTCAAGCCGATAGAAATAGATACCATTTCTATCTTAAAAAATTTGTTTGACAATCCAAGGAATTTAGATAAAATCCAAAATATGGAAAAGTTTGAAAGAATAACCATTGACCCAAAAGTATTTGGTGGCAAACCTTGTATCAGAGGAATGAGATTCCCGGTTTCTAAAATTTTAAATCTTTTGGCATCTGGGATGACTATTGAAGATATTTTAAGGGATTACCCCTACCTTGAGCGTGAAGATATTCTTCAAGCTATAAAATATTCCGCCTAGGTTCTCGAAGAAGAAAAAGTCGAAAATAACTTAGTGAAGATTCTTGCCGATATACCAATCTCACTGCGGACCGTGGAATTTTTACGAAAAATGAATATTGAGTGTTGTCATTTAACTGATTTCAAAATTTCAAAATGGAACGAGCCACCGATGAGGAAATTATTAATTTTGCGAAAAAGAACGGATTCACCTTATTAACTGAAGATTTAGATTTCGGGGCAATTCTTGCTTATACTAAAGAGATAGAACCCAGTGTCATAATTCTTGGGGTTGGTAATCTTAATACCGACCGGATTAATGAAATACTTGCTAAAGCCTTGCCCGAAATTGAAGACAAGAAGAATTGCATCATCGTCATTGAGCGGTCAAGAATAAGGTTTAAAAAATTACCAATCGAGATAAGATAGCGACTTCTTTCCTGCCAAAGAGTGGATTGGTTAAGGTTATCTAATTAAACCAAAAAACAGAGATTTTTTCTCATATGTTATTCTCATTCTGAGGAGAGCATTCGAAGGTACTTCGGAAGTGGGTTCGGGAGCAAGCCAGGGAGTTAGTTGGGAGGCAAGCTGGGAAGCAAGCATAGGAACTGCCCCGTAGGCTACTTTGGGAGCTGGCTTGGGGACAGGCACCCTTAATTCCTAATTTCTAATATCTAAACAAACCCAATTTCTAAAACCCAAATGATTATTTTAAGACCAGAAAATTTTTGTTTCGGTTCCGAATCGTAAGAAATAAATTCCGGGATTGATTCCTTTCCAAGGATATGTTCACTTCTTCATTATTGCGACCCGATTTGGTCATTGTAGGTATCAAAGATTTTAGTAAAGAGCTTTGGATGTTGAACTTGGAGTCTTGATACAAAAATGATGAATACGAATCGCGACTTGGGCAAAAAGTATTATCACTATTCTCAAGAATTTTTCATTGCGACACTCACATCGGCAAAAAGGATTGCCGGTAGACTCCCCAAAGTTGAAGCCATTCCAGTAAAACTGGGATATAAGGTATCCTCAATCTCAACCACATTGTTCATCACTTCATAAATATTACCCGCCACCATTGCATCTTTAACTTGCCCCACAATTTCACCATTCTCAACATAGATTCCTGGTGCCAACCCAACTGAGAAATCACCATTTAAGATATTACCACTATGCGCACCCATTATGCCACAAGCAATAATTCCCTTGTCAATCATTTTTATCAATTCTTCGAAAGATTTCTGTCCCGGCCTTATAGTTAAATGATTCAACATCGGTGTAATCTTAGATGAAATGTTTGCTTTATAACCATTTCCGGTTGGCTCTACTTTTAATTTTGTCGCATAATTCAAATCAGTATAGAAATTTTTAAATACGCCGGCTTCAATAATGGTAAGATTCTGACAAGGCATCCCTTCATCATCAAAAGCCCTTGCGTTAGGGAGATTGTCATTTAAAGGTTCATCAACGACAGTCAGTTTTTCACTTAAGATTTTCTGATTCAATTTATCCTTGATTGGTGAAACTTGTTCATAGATATTTTTGCTATTGGTTGCTTCTTTCAGTCGCCAGATTAAAGCGTATAAAGTTTCCGGCATAAAGAGAACCTTCATTCTACCGGTTTTCGGTTTCGCTTCTTTTAACGATTGGCTATAAAGCGCGACCATAAGATTGAGCCAATGGTCCGGGAATTGTTCAAACTTTTTCGAATATAAAATCCGAAAAATTGCGGCATGCGAACCTGGATATAATATCCCAGCATAACCTGAGAATTCGGAAAATTGAGTAGTTAAGTCAGTACCCGAACTATTTATCAGCCGAATCTTCTGAACCGCTTTTTCTAAACTGGTGTGGATTTCGGCCTTGGTATTTGTCCCTAAAATCTCACAAATCCTTCGACATTCTTCCACCATTTGTTTATTGGTAACTTTTTTTATTGCGGTATCAAAGGAATTTAGTTTAGTAATTTTTTTCGTCAAAGGGAATTGGTATTGTGCCGCAACACCACCTTTGATGCTGGCTAAGGCATTTTCAATAAGTTCTTCTCGACTTAGAAGATTTCTCGTATAGGCAAAACCCAACTTGCCATCTTTGACAATCCGGAGTGCGATACCATCCTGAATTTTACTATCAATAGCTTTCAGCCTGGAATTTTCAAAACTGACGCTGTCGGTTTGATAAGTTATTGAATAAATTTCCACCTGGTCAGCAACTTTTTTTGCCAATTTTAGTAATTTTTCCATCATCTACCTCCAATCACGACACTTTCAATTAGAATATGCGGCGCACCGTAGCAGGAGCGAATATTAGTTTGGCCTTTGCCACAGCCGCCAATTTCACCTAAAACCAAATCATTGGCAATGGCACTAATATTTTTGAGGGTTTGGTATAAGTTACCGGATATATTAATATCTCTTATCATATCTTTCATCTTACCGTTTTTCACTTCGTAGCCATATTGGGCAGCAAAGGTGAAATTCTCACCACTGGTCTGACCACCCATCGGGTTTAATAGATATAACCCATCCCCTAATTTTGCCAGTAAATCCTCAAAGTTATCTTGACCCGGCTCGATATAGATACTGCCCATTCGAATAATTGGCGGATAGCGATAATCTTCAGCAATGGCATGGCCAGTTAATGGTTCACTAAAGGCAGCCGCGGTTCGGCGCGAGTGGAGCCGTCCAACCAAAACGCCATTTTTCAGAAGTCGGGTTGGTCGAGCCCGCACCCCTTCGTCATCATACTTATAATGTCCCAATTGGTTAGTTTGGGTTGGGTCGTCTTTGATATTTAAAATCGGTGTGCCAAGTTCGGCACCGAGTTGCAATTTTTGACGCATACTGGGCGACTCTTCAATAATATCGGCTTCGGAAAAATGGCCAAAAGCCTCATGGGTAAAGACACCAGCTAACCGTTGATTTAAAATTACCCGATAATTACCAGCTGTAACCGGTTTGGCTTTTAACATATCCAGTACCAATTTTGTCTTTTCTTCAATTTCGGCTTCGCGGTTTATGACTCGAGCATATCCGTCACTTCCACCAAAACCGACCCGGATGCGTTGGGTTAGCGTTCCTTCTTGACTGACAATTGAGCCAATCACACGCGTGGTAATGAGGTCTTCTTCAATCTGCGTGCCTTCGGTATTAACAAAATACTTTTCGCGCACTTTATCTTCGTAACTCATTTGGGTTGTCGCAATCTTTTGGTAGCGATAAGGAATTTGATTGTAGTGAGTCAGTAAAGTTAATTTCTCATCGATTTTCACTTCCCTGGGGTCAATATTTAAGTTCGGTTTATAGGTATCATTTATCACTTCGGCTTTAGCGAGTCGAATTGGCTCTTTTTGGTATTTACCAATTAATTCAGCATTCTCTTCTGCGGTCTTGATTGCTTTTTTTGCATCACTCTTTTTTGTAAAAGCTACTGTCGCCAACCCACCTTTTTTCAGCACTCGTAACACATAACCATCGGTCACATTGGTACTGACAAGGGTTAACTCTTTGCCATCAAAATCAATCTTCGTATCTAACATCCGTTCGTAACGCAAATCGGCATAATCCGCGTTAACCAAAGTAAGTATCTTTTTCATTTCATCTAACATTCTAACTCCTTTCCCAATACTACTTAAACAATCGCAACTGAATATATTTTTGCGGATTATTTTTTATATCTTGGAGCAAATCTTGTAATTGACGATTGGTCGTTAAAAGTTCATTATAGAATTCTTTGGAAGTCAAAAGTTCCTTGACGGTTGATTCTTTGGTTAATAAATCATTCAATGAATCAAGCCTGCTAGCTAATTGGCTTAACACTTCGGTCAGATTCATAACCGAACCGGCAAAAGGTTTGAGTTCGCTTTGGATGGCGTTAATCAATTCATCTTTGGTCTTATTAAGAGTGCTGCCCAATTGTAGTGGTCTTAGACTATCAATCAATCGGTCAAGCTTCTGAAAGGTCAATTCTAAGTTGAGCGATTCATTTTCACCCCAAAACAAGCTATTGGCGGGCACAGGCTCACCAATTCCCGGTTTAACGAATAGATATTTATCGCTACCAATGTAGCTAAGCGAACGAATCGCAAATTTAGTGTCCTTAGTTAATTTAACTTCTGGGCTTAAGGCGATTGTCACTTTAACCTTATCACCTTCTAACTGCATCGTTTTCACTCTTCCCTTGACGAGTCCTAAGACTTCGACTGGGTCACCAACCTTTAAACCGGAGACATTGTCAAAATATATTCTATAGAGCTTTTCTTGGCGCAAGCCAAACTTACCGGAAAACCAAGCCAGCATTAGAAAAAAACCGACAATAGCAATGACAATAAATCCAATAATTGCAACAGTTTTTATTCTATTCATAGCGTTCCTTTTCAATGGTTGTAATCTTCTCAATTTTGCCGTACTTTAACATCAATAGTCTTGAACCAATCGCTTGGGCGGTCTCTAAGTCGTGGGTAACTACTATCCCCGATTTATGAAAATAGTCACGAAATGAAACGATAAGTTCAATAATCCTTGCTTTCATAATTGGGTCAAGTCCTGCCGTTGGTTCGTCATAAAAAAGATAGGTTGGGTCAAGGGCTAATGCCCGACCAATTGCGACTAATTTCATCATCCCACCGGATAAATCCTTGGGCAATAATTTTTCTTTACCGGTAAGACCGATGATTTCTAAAATTTGGTGAACGCGGTCATACCTTTTTTCTCTTCGCCAACCCGTATGTTCTTCAATAGCAATGCCGATATTTTTATAGACATTCAAGGAGTCAAAAAGAGCTGAATTTTGAAAGACAAAACCAATTTGCCGACGGAGTTCGGAAATTTCTTTTGGTCCCATTTTTTGTAAAGATTTGCCGTCAAAGAAAACATCTCCAGCATCAGGTTTGATTAAACCAGCGATTATTTTCAAAAGAACCGTTTTACCGGTACCAGACGGTCCTAAAATCACGACAATCTCTTTATCCGCGACCTCAAAACTGACACCATCAAGCACAACTTGGTCGCCAAAGCGCTTGTGGATATTAGAAACTTGAATCATCGGAAAAAGAGTAGGGCATTAATAAAGTCGAAAGCGAAAATTAGAATTAAAGAAGTGACCACTGCCTTAGTTACTGCTTTGCCTACACCTTTAGCCCCGCCAGTGGCTTGAAAGCCAAAATAACAACCGCTACTGGCAATTAAGAAGGCAAAGAATAAAGCCTTTACCAATCCACCAATTAAATCGTTAAATCGAAAATGGTGAATCAAACCGTAACTTAAATCACTGAAAGGAACTTTTAAAAGATAGATACTGGTTAAAATTGCCGTGAGGATAGCAATCAGTTCAGTAAAGACTACCAGTATTGGTAAAGCAACTAATGTCCCGAGGATTCGAGGAAGGCTTAGATAACGATAAGGGTCGATCGCCATCATCTCTAAGGCATCAATCTGTTCGGTTACCCGCATCGTGCCGATTTCGGCTGCCATTGCCGAAGCTGACCTTCCGGCGACAACAAAAGCAGTGAATACCGGACCAAATTCAATTAAAATCATACGACCAATCGCAATCCCTAAAAAGTATTTTGGTACAATGCCTAGTGTCTGATAAGCAGTTTGGATGGCAGTAGTTAAACCAACGAAGATTGCCATAACAATGACCATCGGTAACGAACCAATACCAATCTCAAATACCTGGTCAGTAACCCTTGGAATAGTCCGATGCATTTTCCAAGGAATAAAAAGAGTGCGTGCCAAAAATGTAATAAATTGGACAATCCCACGCCCCAAACCCATAAGTGTAAAAGTTACTGTTTAGAAGGCAATTGCTACTTTTATTATTTCTTATCTCTCGGTCATGCGTAACTTTTTAGAATGGTATATCGTCGAGTTGGTCTTTGGGGATATCCACTGTTTCGTCGGCTTCCAGTTCGGAAGCGACCTCGGCTTCGGGAACAAGTTTATCAAGGATTTGTACTCGAAAAGTTACGATTTCGACAATATTTCGTTTTTCGCCATCTGGTGTATTCCAAGAACGGCTACGCAAACGGCCTTCCAGTAAGACTGCACTGCCTTTCTTCAAATACTCGCCACAACGTTCCGCTGCCCTCCCTAATGTTGTCACCCGAAAGAAACTTGTCTCTTCTTTCCAGTCATTGGTTGCATTATCCCGCCAGCGTCGATTAACTGCAATATTAAAGTTACAGACCGGGGTTCCTTTTGGCGTATACTTCAATTCTGGCTCCTGTGCCACCCGGCCGATGAGTGCTACATAATTGAGCGACCCTAATCTCACTTCTGCCATTTATTTCTCCTTTTCTGCCTCGGCGCCAGCAACTGCTTGCTGTCGGTCAATCGCCAGAATACTATAACGCAAGACCGACTCATTATGTTTATAGGCTTCTTTAATTTTTGCAATTGCTGTCGGAGGCGCACTGAATTTATAGATTAAATAAATCCCCTCTTTATGTTTCTTGATTGGATATTGGAGGGGGCGTTTCTCGATTTTCTCCTCGATTATTTTTTCACCCTGGGCTGTCTCGATATTCTTTTTTAAGTCGTTAGCTAATTTTTGCACGGTTTCTTTTGATAATTTAGGAGTTAGAATAAAAACTGCTTCGTAATCTTTCAAGTTTCCTCCTTTTCTAATTAAGCCTTAAATTTTATTAAAATGACATCGCCATCTCTGACCTCGTAATTTTTCCCCTCCACTCGGACTTTTCCTTGCTCTTTGGCTAAATGGAAAGAGCCGCTATTAGCCAAATCTTCAAAGGCGACTACTTCGGCTTTGATGAATCCTTCAGCAAAATCGGAATGAATTTTTCCGGCGGCTTCAACAATTTTGGTTCCTTTTGGAATTGACCAAGCCCGGCTCTCATCACCTTTGACCGTATAGAAGGAGATTAGATTTAAAAGGCTAAAACACTTTCGGACCAGACCGGCTGGACCCTCTACCGCAAGGTTTAACTCAGCCCGGGCTTCTCGCTTCTCCTCTTCTAAGAAACCTTCCAGTGCTTCTTCTAAGGCTACGGAAAACAGAAAAATATCTCGGTTCTTTAGTTTTGGTAAAGCATTTATATCAACTGGTGCACTATCCGAGCAGTTGAGCGCATAGACAACCGGTTTAGTGATAAAGAGTCCAAAATCCTTAATTGCCAAAATTTCTTCCGGTGTCAATGGTGGCGGTTCAAAACCTTTCATCAAAGCTCTTTTAATTTTTTCCAATACGCCTAACCGATGTTCATCCTCCAAAGCCTTGGGTCCTTTTTCCAACCGGCTCAAGTGTTTCTCAACAATTTCTAAATCAGCAATTGCTAACTCCGAATTGACAATTTCCATATCACGTTGTGGGTCAATCGTCTCGTAAATATGTGGAATAGTGCTATCCTCGAAGTACCGTAAGAGATGGAGCAGGAGATGACTTTCCCGAATGTGTGCCAAGAATTTGTTGCCTAAACCTTCGCCTTGACTGGCACCTTTGACCAAACCAGCAATATCAACGAACTCAATTGTCGCATAGGTCAGTTTTGGTGGTTTGAGTAGTTCGCCAATCTTTTTTAATCGCTCATCGGGTACTGTGACAATACCAACATTTTTTTCAATCGTTGTAAAAGGATAAAGGTCAACCTTAGCCCCGGCCTTGGTCAAAAGATTAAATAACGAAGATTTTCCCACGTTCGGTAGTCCAACAATTCCGATTCGCATTACTCAACTTATCGTTTGGGCGTTGTAAATGGTCATTGCTTTTTTTATTCCGTTATCCAAGATATAAAGAAGCGCCTCACAAGAAAGCTCAATGATTTTGGGCAACAGTTTTCTTTCTTCACGAGTGAATTTGGTTAAGACATATTCCCGATGGGGAATTTCGGGGGGTGGATTACCAATACCAATGCGCAGGCGCGGAAAATTATTGGTTTGGAGGTGATAGATAATTGAAGCTAATCCTTGGTGTCCCCCATCACTTCCCCGCTCCCGGATGCGAATCTTACCAAATGGTAACGCAAAATCATCGCAGACCACCATAAAATCACCATCGGTCTCAGTAATATATTCTTTCACCACTACACCCGAATTATTCATATAAAGCAAAGGTTTTACTACAACCAATTCTTTTTCGCCAAGTGTTACTTTAAGATGCTGGTAATCGTTAGCGTTTTTAAATCGGGCATTGAATTTTTCTGCTAAACCATCCGCAACCATAAAACCGATATTGTGTCGGGTTTGGGTATATTTCTTACCCGGATTACCAAGTGTAAAAAGGATGAGGCGCACACCTAAGAATTATTAGAAATCTTTCACTTTTTTTCTTTTTCAGTTGCTTTTTTCTCTTTCGGCTCTTCGGTTGGTTCTTCTTCCTTTTTCTTCTCGGTTATCACTTCTGGTTCTTTTACTACTTCCTCAGCGGTAACTGGTGCTGCTACTTCTTCAACTTTGCGTGGCGCAAGGATGGAAACGATGGTGGTATCGGCGGGTAGCATGAATTCAACATCCGGCATTTTTATATCGGCGATATGGATACTGTGACCGAGTTTAAGGTTTGTGATATCGACTTCGATATGTTCGGGAATCTTACTCACTTCAGCTTTAATGGGAATTTCCCGTAGATGATGGTCTAAAATCCCACCAGCCTTGATACCGATTGACTGGTCAATTCCTTTTAGGATGACCGGCACCGCCACCGAAATTTTCTCTCGGGCATGCACTTTTTGAAAATCAACGTGCAGAAGGTTCAAAGTAATTGGATGGCGCTGGATGAGTTTAATAACACATTTAACCGGTTCGCCAGCCAGTTCCAAATCAATAATTGGACTTTTGCCCTTAATCGTATCTAACAGTTTAGAGAATTCCTTGCCGTTGATGACCAGTTTTTTCGGTTCTTCGCCTCGGCCATAGAGAATTGCTGGTACCAAACCGTTTTGGCGTAACTTACGACTTTGGGATTTCCCTTTTGTCTCTCTAATTTCGGCTTTTATTGCGTATGGCATAAACCTCCTTTTATTTATCCTAAACGAATAGGGAACTAACCGATTGTCCCTTATGGATGCGGGCAATCGCTTCGGCTAATAATGGCGCTACCGATAAAACCTCAATTTTATCATTTCTCTTCGTTTTTGGTAAATCAATGGTATCGGTTACTATCACCTTATCAATTGGTGAATGTGCCAATTTCTCAACACAGTCCTGAGAAAATACCGGGTGAGTGGCACAGACTAAAACTTTAACCGCTTGGCGAGCCAAAAGTGCTTCAGCTGCCTTTAATACTGTCCCGCCGGTATCAATGATGTCATCAAAAATTAAAGCGACTTTACCAGCGACCTCGCCAATAATATTTACGACTTCGGCTTGATTGGGTTCGGGTCTTCGTTTATCAACGATTGCGATTGGGATATCACCCAATCGTTTGGCAAAACCCCGAGCCCGATTTGCCCGGCCAACATCCGATGTAACAACTAACTGCCGAAGCGAGTTTTTATCCTGTTTCCAGTAATCAATCAGGATTGGTGTGGAATAGAGATGGTCAACCGGCACATTGAAATAACCTTGGATCTGTTCGGCATGCAGTTCCATCGTTAAAACTCTTTGGGCACCAGCGGTAACAATTAAATCCGCAATCAGTTTGGCTGAGATTGGCACTCTTGGTTCGTCCTTTCGGTCCTGTCGGGCATAACCGTAATAAGGAATTACTGCGGTAATTCGATCCGCCGAGGCTCGTTTTAAGGCATCAATCATCAATAACAACTCCAAGATATTTTCGGCCGGTGGGTGAGTCGGCTGGATAACAAAGACATCCACTCCCCGCACATTCTCTTCAATTTTAATTCGAATCTCGCCATCAGCAAAATTTCTGATTTTGGCATCGCTTAACTTAATTCCTAAATAGTTGGCAATTTTTTCGGCTAATGGTAGATTAGCCCGACCAGAAAAAACTTTTAACTGTTCTAACATTGACCCTTTCTGCTAGCTGGGGCGGGAGGATTCGAACCTCCCCAACAGGATCCAAAATCCTGGGTCCTGCCGCTAGACGACGCCCCAAATTAAACAAATTTAGTAAATATTGTTTTAATATGCCGACGCTGTAAAGCATTTTTCAATTTCCCAAGATTCTTCTCTTTAACTAAACCGTAAATTGCGCTTCCGGAACCCGAAAGCGAAGCAACAAATGCACCGTTCTTTAAGAAAAAATCCTTCATTTCTGCCAAGTCCGGATAAAAGTCAAAAACTAAATCCTCAAAACTATTGACAATATAGCGTGACCAATTCCGTAAGTCGCCACTTTTTAATTTTTCCTTAAGTATCATAAGCGATAAATTACCTTTTGTCAATCGGAATTTATTAACCTTTAAGTTTTTGTATGCCCACTTCGTGCTAATCGGATAACCTGGATAATAAAGCACTACGGACAGTTCTGGCAGGGTAATTGGTTCTAATATCTCACCGCGACCCGTCGCATAACAAGGTTTGCCCAAAAGAAAGAATGGCACATCCATACCAATTTTTAATGCTAAGTTATATAAATCTCCTTTAGTTAAAGGATTGCCAAACAACTGGTTCAGACCTTTCAAAACTCCTGCCGCATCACTGCTACCGCCACCTAAACCAGCACCTACCGGGATATTCTTTTTTATTAAGATTTCGACGCCGCGGTGCGAACCAACCGCTTTTAAGAAAAGGCTACTTGCCTTATAGGCTAAATTGGTTTTGCCCTTCGGAATTTTTATTTTATCATCAACCGTTTTTATAATTATATCTTTTCCAATCATCTTTAATTGGATTTTATCGCAAAGGCGAATTGGAACAAAGATGGTTTCGATATTATGATAGCCGTCGGACCGCTTGGCTAAGACCCTAAGTCCCAAATTAATCTTGGCATAAGACCGAATTGTTACACTTTCCATCGCAAAAATCCTAAAGAAAAAAGTTGTGCTGGTCAAGCAAGAAGGCAAATATTTGCTGAGACGACATCCGTTTGCCCCAAAATTTTTATCCAAAATTGATAAGTTTTGAAGACCTGATGTATGGGCAAAAGAAAGGTCTTTAAATTTGTATTTCAAGAGATAATATCTCCAGAGATTGATAATAAGTTTGGGCTACTCTGTTGCTATTTCTAATTTAGCAAGTTCGTTGGTTTCGTGTTCACTTTTATTTTATCAAATAATTTGAAATACCAGTGGTATATCTTTACAGTTCCATATTTAGCGATTTCCTTTTAGGATTGTGCTGATGTTCGTATAAGTTCTTAATTTCGTTTATCTTTAGTAGTAGGACAATTCCAGCAACCTTATCAATGGTTTATTGCAAATGTTTGCAGACGGATATCAAGTCTTATTGGACAGTTTTTTCAGAAAAGATAAATCTGAAAAATTTCTTTAGCATGCATAATAAAAATTACGACAGTACTCTTTTATATTTTTCTGGGTTCTTTAAATTCGACTTATTGACAGTGACAACACTTTTGCATAAAATTTCTTATGCCCGAGTTGCCTGAAGTCGAAACAATCCGAACCGAACTTCTGCCTTTTGTCCGCAATCATCAAATTAATCGGGTCAAGATTTATCGAAATGATGTTGTCGGTTATCCCGATACCAAAACTTTTGCCCGCAAGTTAGTGAACCAAAAAATTCTTGATTTGACCCGAAAGGGTAAGTATCTAATCTTCCGGTTGAACAATAATCATTCCTTAATTATCCATCTCCGTTTGAGTGGTCAATTGCGTCTGGAGAATGGCAGTGAGCCTTTACGCTTTGAACGAGTGGCTTTCTTTCTCTCAAATCAAAAGCGATTAGCCTTTATTGAACCAAGAGTCTTAGGTAGGGTCTATCTCATTGAAAATGGAAAATATCCAACTGTGTTAAAGGGTCTTAAAAATCTTGGGCTTGAACCGATCAGTCCCAAGTTCACATATAACTATCTAAAATCGAAACTGGCAAATCGAGAAGCAAAAATTAAATCACTTTTGCTCGACCAATCAATTGCCGCTGGGATTGGCAATATCTACTCTGACGAAGCACTCTTTTTAGCCAAGATTTTACCTACCCGAAGGGCTAATACCTTAAGCGATGAAGATATTAAAAATTTATCCAGGGCATTAAAATCAGTAATTCGGGCTGGAATTAAATATAAAGGAACATCGGTTTCCGATTATTTAAGACCAGATGGTTCGGAAGGAGGTTATCAGCTGCGGACTTACGTCTTTAACCGAGAAGGTGAAAAATGTCGGCTTTGTGGAGCGACAATCTTAAAAACTAAAATTTCTAATCGAACTACGAGATATTGTCCAAAATGCCAGCGATAATTGTTAATGGTGGGGCGGGTAGTGCCAAGGGATTGACCCAAGAAGAACAAGAACTGGCTCGAAAAGGCGTTCGAAAGGCAGCCGAGGCTGGTTATTTTATTTTGGCAAAAGGCGGTAAGGCGATTGATGCAGTGGTTGAGGCAGTTAGAGTAATGGAAGATGACCCAATCTTTAATGCCGGAACCGGCTCAACACTAACCATCAATGGTGAAGTTGAAATGGATGCATCTTTGATGACAATGGACGGTCATTTTGGCGCGGTCGGTGCCATCAAAGAAGTGAAAAATCCAATTTTAGTGGCACGCCGGGTAATGGAAGAGACTGACCATCTCTTATTAGTGGGTGAAGGAGCAATAAAATTCGCTCGCTACCATGGTTTCGAAAGATATGACCCAACTACGGAAAGAGCCAAAAAGAAATTAGCCGAACTGAAACAAAAAGGCGAATCGCCCTATTTCCCAAAACTAAAAAAGTATTTGGATTTTGGAACTGTCGGGGCGGTAGCAATTGATAAAAGTCAAGCGGTTGCCTGTGCCAATTCAAGTGGCGGGATAAGAGGTAAACTACCAGGTCGGGTTGGTGATAGCGCAATCATCGGTGCTGGAACCTATGCCTCGGTCTTTGGCGCCGCAGTAGCCACCGGCCATGGCGAAAGTATAATGAAACTTTTCCTGGCTAAAACGACAGTTGATTTAATGAAGGTTTATGATGCCCAGACCGCAATCGAACTTGCCTTAAAAGAAGCAAAAAAGACTGGTTGCCTTTGTGGAATAATCGGTATTGATGTGAAGGGAAATATCGGATTTGGCAAAACTACTGATTATATGGCTTGGGCGTCAATCAAAGATGGGGCATTATTATCATTTTAGAATGAAATCGTCTCGTATCTTACTTTTCAATCTTATTCTTCTCACATTCGTCACCGGTCAGAATATTTTAATTAACCCCAGTTTTGAGATATGGCTTGATACCTTAGGGGTGAATATGCCTTTAGGCTGGTTCACTTCCGAATTCAACTTTCCGGGCTCAGCAACCAAGACGACTGATGCCCATACCGGCAACTTTGCCCTTAAACTGATTGGTGGTGACTCAATCGCCTTTGCTACAACTACCGCTTTGGTCCAAGCCAATCGTCAATATAATTTTAATGGCTGGTGTAAATGTCCATCTTATCTTGGTGGTTCATTTATTTTAAATTGGCTTTCGCTTTTTGGCAATCCTGTTGGAATCCCAACCATTTTTCCGCTCACAATGTCAACCAATTATCGCAATTACTCAGGCACGGTCACTGCACCGGACAGTGCGGTACTTGTCTTAGTAACAGTATCTGCCCTTCCCCAAGCTACAGTTTATGTCGATGATGTAACGCTTGACTCAATCGTCTCTGAGTTAAACGAAAATCAAATTTCGACAGTAAACCAAGGGCAAGTTACTTTACAACCGAATCCCTTTACGAATCAGACTTTAATTCAGTTATCTAACCCTGAGCCTCCCTTTACTAAACTTGAAATTTACGATTTGACTGGAAAATTAGTTAAATCTTTTTCTGGGAAGCAAAACTGCCTGGTATGGGAAGGAACCGATGACGCGGGCGTTCGGTTGAGACCCGGTCTTTATTTTGCTCGGGTCACAATTGCTGGCAAGACCTTTACCCAAAAAATTATTATTTTAGAAAGATAATAACTATTAAAATGAACCCTTTGATTTTTCGAGAATACGACATAAGAGGGGTTGCGGATAAAGACTTGACCGATGATGTTGTTTTTGCCATTGGCCAAGGTTTTG
>JBDRUX010000013.1:0-6037 GCA_039801565.1 Caldifarciminota bacterium | reverse complement strand
ACTTATGCCCAAAATGTTGGCGTAAAGGAGACATTAGTGGCTGGCGATGTCAGGCTTTCCACCGAAAGAATTCGAACTACCTTGATTGAAGGCTTATTATCAACTGGAATGAATGTTTTTGATTTGGGTATAATTCCAACCCCGGTCTTTTATTTCTCATTTTTCCAATACGACAAAAATTCCGGAATAATGATAACCGGTAGCCATAATCCACCGGACTTTAATGGTTTTAAGATTGGTTTAGGCAAAACCACAATTTACGGTGAAGAAATCCAAAATCTTCGCAAACTGATTGAATCTGGCAAATTTAAACAGGGCAACGGCAAATTGTTTCGGCTCAATCCAATCCCCGAGTATATTAAGATGCTTAACGATAAGATTCAAATTAAAAGTGGCTTACGTGTCATCTTCGACCCCGGTAATGGAACCGTTGGGGTGTTGTTACAGGATTTGGTCAGCGGCTTTGGCATTGACCCAGTTTTGATCAATCTTGAACCCGACGGCAATTTTCCAGCGCATCTGCCTGACCCAACCATTCCCCAATATATGAAAGACTTGATTGCTGTGGTCGGTGAGATGCATGCTGATATTGGCATCGGTTATGATGGTGACGGTGACCGTCTCGGTGCGATTGATGAAAAAGGTAATATCGTTTATGGTGACAAACTCTTGGCAATCTTTGCTCGTGACATCATAAAAAAACGCCCTGGTGCCAAAATCGTCTTTGAAGTGAAATGCTCCCAAGGCATAATTGAATATATTAAATCAATCGGCGGCCAGCCAATAATGTGGAAGACCGGGCATTCGTTAATCAAAGCTAAGATGAAACAGGAAGGGGCACTGTTGGCCGGTGAGATGTCAGGCCATATGTTTTTTGCTGATGACTATTTTGGTTACGACGATGCAATCTTTGCTTCCTTACGTTTATTAAAGATATTAGCCGAAGCCGGCAAAACATTATCCGAATTAGTTGCTGAAATTCCTTATTATCACTCCACCCCGGAAATCCGAATTGATTGTCCGGATGAAATTAAGTTCAAAATCGTTGAAGAGATAAAAAGACATTTCCAAGCCCAATATGAGATAATTGATATTGATGGGGTTCGGGTTGTCTTTCCGGATGGTTGGGGTTTGGTCCGTCCTTCTAACACCCAACCGGTATTAGTCTTAAGGTTTGAAGCCAAGACCCAAGAGCGATTAGCCGAAATCCAAAAAATATTCTTTGACCAACTGGCAAGATTCCCTGAAATAAAATTGTAACCACAAGATACCAAGAACTTCACCAAGATTTTTGTTGAAGTCAATCCTGGCAATGGATGGTTGGATAAAGAAAACAACCTTTGGTTGGTTTAAAAAGGCGATCGAAGACTATCAACTCTTAGCCGAGGGCGAAAAAGTCCTGTTGGCGGTCTCGGGTGGCGCTGACAGTATCGCCTTGGTTCATCTCTTTGACCAATACAATCGCAAGCGAAAAAAGAATTGGCAATTATTAGCAGTTCATATCAATCCGAAATTTCCTAATTGGCAAACCGAACGCATCGAAAAATTATTGCAATCCATTGGTATTTCCTATTGCATCGAAACGATTGATGTCGAAAAGGCTTTGGCAACCCGCAATTCTCCACGGTTAAAATTCAAACCCTGTTTTGTCTGCTCACGTCAGAGACGAAAAAGGTTATTCGAAATTGCTGACCAATATGGGATTCAAAAAATTGCTATGGCGCATCATATGGAAGATGTGATTGAAACCTATCTTTTAAACCTATTTTATGCCTCCGAGGTTTCAACCTTCTTACCGAAACAGGATTTCTTTCAAGGCAAGTTCTATATCATCCGGCCTCTCTATTTCTTTGATAAAGATTTAATTAAGCGGTATCTCTTGGCTCATAATTTAAGACCAATCAAAAATCTCTGTCCTTATGCTAAGTTTAGTGAACGGGCAAGAATCCGGCGCCTATTAGAAAAATTCTATAAATTAGATAAAAGAATCAAGACCAATATCTTCTGGGGAATCAAAAATATCAAAACCCAATACCTGCCAGATTGAACTAATGCTTGACTTTACCAATTACCCTAATATTCTAAACCGATGGCAAACTTTTTATTATTTTTGCTCATTCTTAACAGCCAATCGCAACACTTTAAATTAGCCGAAAAGTATTTAGCAAAAAGAGAGTACACCAAGGCGCTTGCTCAGTATCAAAATGTGCTTGCCGATAACCCAAATAACTTTTTTGCTTTAAAAGGTATCGCCTCGGTTTACCATAAAAAACGGGAGTACGATTCGGCTCTGGTCTGGTGGCAAAAGGTATTAGCCTTAAATCCTCAAGACGATACCGCAATTATTAAATATTGGGAAGCAAAGTACCAATCAGCCAAGAATAATTCTGACCGATTAGCAAAGGTTAAAAAAGAAATTTTGACCAAGGCAAAGACTTTTCTCAAAAATCGTAACCCAAAAGATTGGACAATTGCATATGAAGGATTAGCATTAGTTGATACGAGCGAAGCACAAAAAGTTGGCGAAACGCTCTGCCAAACTTTTCCAGAGAGTGACAAAGGCTACGAATTGATTGGAAACAATTTCTATGATAGCCTCTACCCTATTTGGACGGACGATACTCTAAAAGTTCAATTCTTAGAAAGGTTCTTAAAAAGATACCCCAAAACCGAATGGCGATTTACGGCTTACCAGTATCTTTTGAGTTCACTCTTTTATCTTAAAGATTATCAACAATTGCAAGCCCAAGCCAATAATTTACTGATTGAAGATTCTTTAAACCCATTTGCTTATCAATTAGTTTCTGCCCTTTATTTACGGACTGGTATCGACACCATCACTGCCCTAAAATATGCTCGAAGAGCAATTGAACTTGAACCAAAATACCAAAAGCCCAAAAATAAACCAATCGAACAATGGCAATTAGAAAAACCGCCATTATTTGGCAATGCGCGAATGAATTATGCCCAAGCCCTTATCCTTTTGGGAAGGTTAAAGGAGGCAAAAAAATGGATTAAAGAAGCGATTGAGAAGACAAAGTTGGATAATGATAACGACGCTACATATGGACCATATTATTATCTTTTAGGTCAAATCTATGAAAAAGAGAATAACAATCAATCAGCAATGCTTGCTTATATTAAGGCTTTAATTTATGGCGATGTGAGAAATTATTGGAGCGCCAAAGCCGATTCTAACTTAACCCGAATCTTTTTAAAAGAGTTTGGTAGTCTCGATGGTCTGATGCCGTATGCCCGTCGAAAATTAAATTACCAAGGGATAACCTTTACTGATGTAACTGATTCAATGGGATTAAGCGGCAGAAAAGAATCTCGAGTGGCTTGGGGTGATTATGACAATGACGGCTATGACGATTTATTATTGAACGGCAATCGCTTATTTAAGAATATTAATGGAGAAAAGTTTTTAGATGTTACCGAAAAGGCGGGTATTGGTAAGACAAAAAGTTCCGGTGGGGTTTGGGCTGATTACGATAATGATGGCTTTCTCGATTTCTATGCTATCGCCAGTGATAGTCAAGGTGATAAACTCTGGCATAATAACGGCGATGGCACCTTTGCGGATGTGACCAAAAAAGCCGGCAATATTACTGACAATTATCCAACCGAAGGAGCCGGTTGGGGCGATTACAATAATGATGGCTATGTTGATTTATACCTCGCCAATTACGAAAATTGGGAAAAGCATACTTATCTACCTGATATTCTTTATAAGAACAACGGTGATGGCACCTTTATAAATGTAACAAAAAATGCTGGCATCTTACCACCATTCGACGAAGACCGGGCTGGTCGCGGAGTGAATTGGGGTGATTATAATAATGATGGCTGGCTTGATATTTATGTCTCAAATTATCGTTTGCAAGAAAACTTTTTATGGCACAATAATGGCGACGGCACCTTTACCAATTTGGCATCTTTCTTAGGCGTTGCTGGAGATGAAGTGAATGGTTGGTTCGGACATACGATTGGTTCGGATTGGGGCGATTACGATAACGATGGCGACTTAGACTTAATAACTGCTAACCTTGCGCATCCCCGCTATATCGAATTTTCCAATCGAACAATGTTATATCAAAATCTCGGACCAAAACAGAATTGGGAATTTACTGATGTCCGCTTCAAATCTGGCATCAAATACGAAGAGACCCATTCTGACCCAGCCTGGGCAGATGTTGACAATGATGGTGATTTAGACTTGTATATCACTTCAATTTACGAAAACCGCCGCTCCTTTTTATATGAAAATCTTGGCAATGGTAAGTTTCGAGATATTACTTGGTTGGCTGGAGTGCGAGTTTTCAATGGTTGGGGTTGCGCCTTTGCTGATTTTGACAACGATGGCGATTTAGATTTGGTAGTTGGCTCAGGCTCTGGGGTTAAACTATTCCGTAACAACGGTAACCAAAATAACTTCTTAAAGGTTAAGGTTATTGGCACCAAATCCAACCGAGCTGGAATCGGTACACAAATCAAAGTGACTCAGGGCAGGAAAAGCCAAATTCGAGAAATTCAAGGTGGCAAAGGCACAACCAGTCAAAATTCTTTAATTGCCCATTTTGGTTTAGGTAAAAGTAAAAATCCAGTATCGGTTGAGGTCCGGTTTCCTTCGGGTCGGTACCAGACCAAAACCCAAATAAGCCCGAACCAGTTAATAATCATTCAAGAAAAATAATTCCTAATTTCATCATTTTGCGTCAAAATGGGCTAATTTGGTTGTTCATCTAAGTTATTGATTTTACAAGCAAATTGGTATCTTGACATATCATAAGGGGCTAGCCCCTGGCTACCCCCTATACGGTATTGGGGGCAGTGTATGGGATAGCTCTCAGGCTATTCTTTTTGGTGACCTGGGTATTGGGGATTGAGAAAGCGTCGAGGGCAAATTCGGCGGTTGGTTCGGAAAATGGCTGAGAAGTAGGTTCATAGGCAGGCAGAAAGATAGGCAGGAAGGTTAGCTTGGAAGTAGGCAGATTGGTTGGCTCGTAATTTGCCTCGATGGCAGGCTGGTTGAGAAGCACGTTATGGGGTGCTAATTGAAACAGAGCAGTGCCGAAGTTTGTCTTTAGATGCTCAGCAAAGATAAAAGGACAACATTTGTCGTCCCTTCCAAGATTTTATTCTAATTATTGAACAAGCGTTAGCTTCTGCGTCTGGAGATTATTACCAGCTTTGAGTCGGACAAAATATATTCCGTTTGGAACTATTTTGCCTTTCTGGTCTTTGCCATACCAGATGTATTCGTATTGACCAGCATCTTTCTCTTCGGTTCTTCTGGTTATAATTCTTCCTGAGGCATCGCAGATAATAAGTTCAATCTTGTGCCGGGCTGGAATCGAATAAGTAATTTTGACTTCTTTTGAACTCGGATTTGGTTTTAGTTCGAGGAAGGTAGCTGTCTGATTTGTTTGAGGTTCATTTACTCCAACACCAAAGGTATATTTCATATAAGTTCGATTCGGTGGGTTCCAATTGCCACCCGAGTCACCAGCAAGGACATACAATTCTTGAATACTACCATCAGTTCGAGCAACCATCTGGGTTCGAGTAACTGCAATTGGGTATGGAATAAAAGGTAATACTGTATCGCTCCCGACGGTGTAATACCAAATTGTGCTGGCTCCACCTCCCATATTGCCAGAAAGCCAATAAATTGTGTTACCAATAACAGTTGCTGTAACCGGAGGTGAATAAGGTGGTAATGCTGGACCAATAATCCAAGTAATCTGGTTCGGGTTGGCGGGATTGATTGCACCCTTTACTAAGTAGGTAAGATAATTAGTGCGATTAATCACCGCACCTGGAATATAGATAGTATC
The DNA here is from genome assembly GCA_039801565.1 of Caldifarciminota bacterium. Taxonomy (GTDB): domain Bacteria; phylum Hydrothermota; class Tepidihabitantia; order Tepidihabitantales; family JAOUPE01; genus JBDRUX01. Next base: position 197 of record JBDRUX010000013.1, on the reverse strand, counting down.
ACCAATGATTACGGCATTACCCATATCAAGTGCGTATGGCATTGCGGTCCCGGATGACCAGGTATTGGTGAATGGGCTATAGATGTCAACCAAGGCATAACCGATTGAGAGATCGGTGCCACCACAACAATAGATTAAGGAGTCACGCCAGACCGCATCCATTTCGCAAGCGGCATTATGGGGTCTTGGGGCTTTGA
>JBDRUX010000012.1:0-34700 GCA_039801565.1 Caldifarciminota bacterium | reverse complement strand
GAATTAGCGGCGATGGTAATTGCTGGTGTGAAGTATCGGAATGGTATTGAAATCAAGGCACGAAAGGAAACTGCTTAATGGTGGTCAAAAAATTTCCACAAACATTGACAGAAGCTCGCTTACCAACCAACTCAGAAATTAACCTCCAAGGCTACTCCCGAAGCTATCTACGAGGCAGTTTAGGGGGTAGCCTACGGGACAGCCCCGAGGCTATACCCCCTCCCGAAGCAGAATTTGATATAAGACATTAAGGTATCATATAGTTAAAAGAATTTCTGGCTTGATTTTTGTGTTAGTTTTAACTAACATTTTGTGATGTTGGTTTTGACAAGAAATTGCGGAAAAACTTAAAGCATTGCGAAAAAAGGCTAATTTGCCGCGACCGGAAGTCACTGGGCAAGATTAAAATCAAATTCCTGATAGTACAGTTGATTTCATCCAATACGATTAAAGGATAACCATTGAACCTTCTGATGAAAATATATTTTCATTTCGTTTTTCACAACGGTCTTGACTTGTCACTTTCTCGCTTTATTATCTAATTGTGCAAGGTAAGATTTTTGTTACGCCCCTCGGTCAATCTAAAATCACCTTGAGTTTATTCCAAGATATTTGCGACTTGACCCAAGAGAAAGATTTCTCTTCAATCCTATATATTGCCGCCACGCCGCGCAAGGTGAAAGAAACCCGAATGCAATTTAGTCAATGGGTCAAAGCCCAAGCCTTTATCCCACCCCAGTTCTTTACGATTAAAGATTTTGCCATTCAGCTTTATTCTACCTATGGTGATAAGTTTATCCTACCCGATTTCTTAAAACCGGTCTTAATTCAAACCTTAAATCCTAAGATCACTATCGGTTATGCCCAACGCATCGCTAACTTTATCAAAGAAATCAAACTTTATCTATATCATGAGAAAACGGAATCAATCAAAAAAGCGATTGAAGACCGGTTAGCTGGTTACGAGCCAACTTTGAAACGAATTGATGAAGCTTTTAAGATTTTTAAGGATTATAACCAGACGCTAAACAAAAATGGTTGGCTGGACAGTGAAGATGTCCTACTCAATGTACCGAATTTGGTCAAGAATCTTAACGAGTTCAATCTTATCTTAGAAGGTTTTATTGATTTGACCCCAGTCGAAGTTGAGATTCTAAAATCTTTAGTCATGAAAGCAAAGAAGACCGTTGCCGTAGTTTACTGGTGGGAGGAAAAAGAGATATTGGCAGAAGGTAAAAATCAGTCGCTCTTGGACGAGGTTAGCCAAGCCACTCCGAATCGCTTTTGGCAATTTTTCCAAGGCTTAAACGATTTCACAATCAAAAAACTACCTAAGGAATTTGAATTTCGTGGCTCCGTAAGATATTATGGTTTTGGTTCGTTGGAAGAAGAAGTTGAAGGAATTGCCCGCCAGATTAAAAAACGGTACATTGAAAATAATCTCAATTTAGATAAAACAGTTGTCACTTTTCCGCAACTTGCTACTTATGCACCAATAGTGGACCGAATCTTTCCTAAATATGGTATCCCTTATACCCTTATCCCGAAAAAGAACTTAAAAACCTCAGCTTTGGCAATTGCCGTCATTGAGTTGCTAAAAACAATTGCCGAGGATTGTCCAAGCCTTTCAACCACGATTACATTAACCAATCCATTTTTCCAAAATCTCTCCCAAGTTGTCAAAAAATATACCATCCTGTTTGCGAAACAAGCTAAGATTACCAAAGGTAAAGAGAATTGGTTCTATTTACAAAAACGGTTCGAGACCTATTTTGAAGATGAACTTTCTGCTAATGAAAAAAATTTGTTAACCGCGACCGAAAAAGGAATAAGGCAATTTTTGGAGGAAATTAAAGATTTCGACAAAGGGCAAGCGAATATCGTTGATTGGGTCACCGCTTTAAAAGATTTGCTGGCAAGTTTAGGACTATCTGAACGAGTCGTGCGTGCTGACCCAACTTTGCGTTATGAATATGATTTAATCCAAACAACCTTTAATCAACTTCAAACCTTAGGCAAAACTTTTGGCAGTAAATCTTATACCTTACCCGAGTTCATCAAACTGCTTGATTTCTTATTCGACCGTAAAGAATACGAGTTAGAAAGAAAAGAACAAGGAGTACGGGTAATTGATATTAAAGATACGATTGGTTTAGATTTTGAAGAACTTTACTTTGGTGGATTGATTGAAGGCAGTTTTCCGAATCGTCCTGCCAAAGACCCATTACTCTCCGAAGTAGTAAGAAAGTATTTAGGTTTTCCGGATATTGATTACCATTTTCGATTACAAGAATTGGATTACTTAAGACTCATCAATTCCACGAAAAATGAGCCATTTCTCACTCATGCTCAAGAAGAAGGCGACCGGTTATTGCTACCGTCGCCATTTTTAGAAGGACCGCCATCTTTGGTTGAACCAGATAATTATTTATTATCTGAGGAGGAAGTTGGTTGCTTTCAAGGGCAAAAGGAAAATATCAGTTTTCCTCGCTTACTTTCTGAGGTTGACTTTTCTCAAGATAAGCTCGCTGGTTCAGTTCTTAATCAGAAATACGGTGGCAAAAATTATTTTAGCGTTACCGAATTGGAAAAATATCGGCAGTGTCCGTTTATCTTTTATATTGAAAATGTCTTAGAATTAGCGCCCGAGACGATGCCGTTATACGAAATTGATGCGCTGTTTTGGGGGAAAATTACCCATCGTGTGTTCGAACTTCTTTACCAAGATGGCGCTGTGCCAATTACCGAAATTCCAGCAAAAATCGAAATGGCATTGGCTCGTGTTCTTAATGAAGAGAAAATTTCCCATTTCTGGCAGGAGGTTGCCAAAAAAATTTTCGCTCGGATTACTCCCGAGTTTATTCAAATCGAAACTGCATTGAGAAACGATGGTTTTACACCCTATCAATTAGAAACTCATTTGCGTTACGAGATAATTCCTGATTTACGCATCAAGGGTCGGTTTGACCGAATTGACCGCTCGGGCAAAAGATTGCGAATCTTAGATTATAAAACCGGTCGCAGTTATGTTAATATAAAAGATATTAAAGAATCTGGCACCCATCTCCAACTTCCCTTATATGCTAAATTGGTCCAATTAACTAAACCCAATTTTGTCATCGATGACATTGGAATTTACTCGTTACGGGATATGAAGATATATTGGTTAGTAAAAGGTAAGAACGATTTAGATGAATTAATTCGGTCAGCGGTAAATTTTGCTTCGGCCGCAGTAAAGGGTATTTTGCAAGGCAAATTTTCGGCTTTGCCTTCGGAAAAACAGGACTGTCGAGATTGCGAGTATAATGCCTTATGCGCTAAACCAACCAATGTAACCGTCTATGGCAATAATCAAGAGTAAGATTGTCTTGTCACCCGCCGGTTCAGGAAAGACGGAACGATTAGCCCGGCGCTATCTGCAATTATTAGCTATGGATGTTAAACCCGAACGAATCTTGACCATAACTTTTACTGAAAAGGCAGCCGCGGAGATGAAGGACCGAATTTTTAAAATCCTTGCCCAAGAGAACCCGGAGAAATTAAAAGAGTTAAAACGCAATGCCTTAAAACTAAGAATCTCGACAATCCATAGTTTTTGCTTATCCTTTTTGGAAAGATTTGCGCCATTTATTGGTTTGGAACCGGAGATAAAGGTACTTGATGATCCAACCGTGCTTTGGTTCGATGTGGTAGATGATACTTTACGCACCATTGCCGAAACTGAGCCGAATAGCAAATACTACAATATGATATTAGAGTTGATTGCTCAAGAAGGTTTTCGCGGTTGGTCAGTGTTACGCCGCATCTTAGAAGTACTTTTTGACCGACGGGCGGCGGCAAAAAGAGCCAAGGTCATACTTACCGAACAGAAGGGGCTTGAGAATTTAATCTCTGAGCTTTACGATAGTCCAATTGGACGTGGCCGGATAAAAAATTACGCTGAATTGTTCCCAAGTCGTCTGACTATTACTCAGTTAAACAAAGTTAAGGAGAAGCTGGACCTCTGCTCTTCAGTATTCTTGACCCAGAATAATACACCGAGGAAACAAGGATTTAATCAAGAAGAACGGACTTGGGCGGAAAAGATGGCCGAATATCGGAAACTCGTCATTTCGTACACAAGCACAATTCGGGCATTACAAATCTTCTATCTCTTCAAGCGACGCTTTCTCAATGAATATGAAAGGCGGGAAAGAGAAAATGGTCAGGCTGATTTCACCGATTTAGAATTACTCACTTATGACCTTATCACCAAAAATCCCGAATGGTCGAATATCCTTTATTCGTTTGACGAACATACCGACCATATTTTAGTGGACGAATTTCAAGACACCAGTTTTCTCCAATGGAGTATTATTGATAAATTAAGTGAAGAATGGCGTTCGGGTTTGGGAGCAAAAAGGAGTCGTGCTATCGAGCCTTCAATCTTTTTAGTTGGTGATGATAAACAATCAATCTACTATTTTCGCGGTGCCAATGCCCAAGTTTTTGCTAACGCCAAAGCAAAACTCACTGCCTGGTATGAACCCGGTAAATTTGAATATGAAGTAGTTGATACTAATTACCGCAGTTTGCAGTCAATCATTGATTTCACCAATCTGGTTTTCGCCCAATTGATGAGACCAGACCCTGAAGCCCCGGCATTCAAAACTCGTTATGCACCCTTTGTCCGACAAAGAAAGAATGAAGACCCTGGTTCGGTCGAAATGCTGTTAATCAAAATGGCTAAAGCCAAGATGTTGGAACGGAGACAAAAAGAAGCCGAGCTTATCGCCAAAAGGATTGCGACCATCGTTGGTCGAATTAATGTCTATGATGACAAAGAGAATCCCTTACCCTGCCGGTATCAAGACATAACTATTCTTTTACGCAAACGGACCTATCTCGATGTCTTGGAAAATGCTCTCCATAATCATAATATCCCATTTGTGGTAGTGAAGGGAATCGGTTTTCATGGCACGCCTGAAGTCTCATTCCTGCGGGCTTTTGTCAGTTTCTTAGCTGACCCAAGTTCTGATTTCAATCTTTATGTATTATTGCGCAATCCGGTCTTTGGTTTATCCGAAAACGAAATCTTAATGATTAGCCAGGCTTCTGGTTTAACCCTTTGGGAACGATTGCAAAATTATAGCGAGACCCTTGGTAAACGAAAAGAAGAAGTAAAACAATTGGCGGATTGGCTTTCAGCAGTAAATCACCGCCCCTTAGCCCATATCATCGAGGAGATGCTAAAGATTAAATCGGGCTGGCGGATCTTTTCGGAGCCTCAACGGCTTGCCAATGTCAAAAAATTTATTCGATTGGTTGAGGATTTGGAAACCACTGGGCAACATCCACTAAGATTAAAGGACTATTTACAAAAGAGTATTGAAAAGGAAAACGAGCCAAAAGCTAATATTCGAATTGAGGGCAAAGATGCCGTGCGGATAATGACGATTCATGCAGCAAAAGGCTTGCAATTTCCAATTGTCTTTATTCCTGGTTTGGACGAAAACATTGAGATTAAGACCGGTTCGGACCAATCAATTCTCTTAGAAGAACTTTCGGAAGATGAAGTGGTCTTAGCCTTTCAACCGGAACCGAATTTGCGTAAGGAGACAAAACTTTTTATTGAAAGAGAAGCTAAAGAATTAGAAGAAGCCAAGCGACTTTTTTATGTCGCAGTCACACGGGCTCGCGACCATCTATTCCTTTCCGGTGTCTGGCAGGATAAGATAAATAGTCCAAGCCGACTTAGTTGGCTAATTGAAACATTGGGTCTAAAGAAAGTAGATGGAAAATTCTCGTTAACATCAAATTGCCCAGTCGCAATTGTTGAAGAAGCGACAGTCGAAAAAGAATACGAGAAAATTAAACCGAAACTTGTCATCCCGTTTTGTGGCCAACTGCCTATCATCCAATCCGGTCCTCTCCCCTATCTGCCTCAGTTTGAATGGCGAATTGTTACAAGAGAATTAGAAGAGGTAAAAAGAAAATCCGAAGAAAGTTGGACAATCTTTGGCGAAGTGATGCATCAATTATTTGCAGAAATTGCCCAAGGGAATTTAGTCCTAAACAATGAGTTAGAGCAAATTTTAACTCGGGCTCGTCACCTTCTCTTTGCTTTTGGGTTGATGCAAGACCAACTGTCAATTTGGCTCGAGCGGATTTCCGACCAATTCCGACTTTTAGCTAATAAGGGGCTTTTATCAATCATTTCACCCCAACCTGGTAGTTATGCTGAGTTGCCTTTCATCTTAAAAAAGGGCAAAATAATCTATAGTGGTCGTATCGACCGCATCATTCGAATGGAAGGTGAAATTAAGATTTATGACTATAAAACTTTCCCGCTTCGCGACGAAGAACTACCATCTTTTCTAACCGAATACGCCCAACAACTTGCTATATACCGTGAGGCAGTTGCTTCGATTTTTGAAACTCAAAATGTTGCTACTTATCTCCTTTTTACCGCTCGCGGTGAACTTATTCCAATTTCCAGCTGACGATGGAATTATCAATCATCATAATAAATTATGGTATGGAGAATAAACTATTCGCCTGTTTGAACAGTCTTTATCAATCCCAGCACCGGCAAGATTATGAAATAATCATCATCAACAAACCAACCCGTAATTCTGACCTGACTTTGCTGACGGCTAATTTTCCTGCGGTTCGGGTTATCAATCACCATTACTTTGGTATTGCCCGGATGCGAAATATTGGAATTAAAAATGCCCGTGGTGAATATCTCTTAATGCTGGATGCCGATACCGAAGTATTGGATGATCTTACCAGCGTAATAACATTTTTGAGAAAAAATCCTAAATGTGCGGCAGTAGGAGTAAAATTATTAACACCCCAAGGTCATTTGCAGTACTCCTGCCGAACCTTTTACGACTTACGAACCATAATCTTTCGTCGAACCTTTTTGGGCAAACTGTTTCCAAATCACCCAATCATTAAAAAGCATCTTATGCTCGATTGGGACCACAATACGATAAGAAGGGTTGATTGGGTACAAGGCGCTTTTCTTTTAATGAGCCGAAAAGCAATTGATGCTATTGGTCTTTTCGATGAATTCAGTCCCTTTGGTTTTGAAGATGTTGCTTGGTGTTGGCGGGCTTGGCAAAAAGGTTGGGAAATTTATTATTACCCGGCAACAAAGGTGATTCATCACTATCAAAGAAGCAGTAATTCAATATTCAATCCAAGATTTTTCCAGCATTCGCTGGCCTTTCTTAAATTCGCCTTTAAATACAAGCTGCCCAAGGTATAAAGTGAAAATAACATTTTTAATTCCACCACCAATCAATAAAAAGAAAGTACCGGAACGGGTCTTTGGTTGCACTTATGGATTGTATCCGATTCCTAATATTTTTATTTTGACCTTTGCCAGTATCTTACGTAATGATGGCAATCAAGTCTTGGTCTTCGATGCGCCAATTATGCAGGTAAGTCCAAAGGACTTTCAAGATTTTTTAAGAAACGATAAAAGTGATTGCTATATCTTTTACACAGTTAATCTGGCGAAAGATTTAGATATTTTTACCGCCCGACAAATCCGTGCGATTAGAAAAGATGTTTCGATTATCTTTTGCGGTCCAGCACCAACTTATTCGCCCGAAGAATTTTTAATTGATAATGCCACTTATGTGGTGCGCGGTGAACCCGATTTTACCTTAAGAGAACTGGTCAATTATTTGAACGGTTCTCTCCAACTGACCTTGAAAACGCTAAAAGGTATTTCTTTTCTTGACAACTTTTCTCCTTTTCATACACCACCGAGAGAACTCATTGAGAATCTGGATGCACTGCCGTTTCCGGCTCGTGATTTAATCAACCGGGATTTATATTACAATCCGAAGTTAGGATTAAGGCCATTCACAGCCGTGATGACCGCTCGGGGCTGTCCTTATCGTTGTAAATTTTGTGTTCCTTCTTCTTTAACTTTTGCTCGGAAATTGGAATACCAAAGACATTCACCAACTCGACCAATTCCAAAAGTGACTTTTCGTTCTGCTCAAAATGTCATCGCGGAATTCAAATTGTTAAAAGCCGAAGGTTATAAAGCGGTCAGTATAATTGATGATGAGTTCTTGCTGAAAAAAGAGCGGGTCAAAACAATTTGCGAAGGAATTAAAGATTTTGGAATTCGCTGGGGCTGTTTAGCCCGTGCCGACCAACTTTTAGATGAAGAACTGATATCGGCAATGAGCAAAGCAGGTTGCCAGTATGTTGACATCGGTATTGAGTCATTTGACCAAACAATTTTGGATGATGTGAATAAGGATTTAAAGGTCGAAAACTTCGCCCAAGCGGTGGCTAACTTAAAGAAATACAAGATTGAGCCAAAATTAAATATCTTAATTGCCGCTTCGCCTTTTGAGACAAAGACAACCTTAAAAAAGACAATCAATTCGGCAATCAAAATGCGGCCAGCGGTTATAATGTTTAATATTGCCAATCCCTTTCCGGGAACTGAATTTTATTCCCTGGCGAAAAAGAACAATTGGTTTGTCTTCGGAGATTATGTTCCGGTGGACGTCCAAAAAGAATCAATCATCCAATATCCCCATTTGAGGAAATCGGATATTGAGCGGATTGTGAGATGGGCAAATTTCCGATTCTATTTAAGTCTTCCGTTTATTTTTGTTAATATAAAAAGATTCTTAAGACCAAAAGAACTCGTCGCCGGTTTAAAGAGTTTATTAAAAAAATTATATTTGTGAAAAAAATTACTCCACGATCTTGGTTCTGAGTAGTTATTTATCGTTTGCGCTTCTTGGTCTGGAAAAAGTTCAAAAGGTTTAAATCGTTTCAAAAAACGATATTTAATGACTTGTAATCGTTTACCACGAAATAGGAAGTATAAGTTGAGTGAACTGAAGCCAACTCCATTAACGATTTTGGTATTTCGCTATTGACAAATTTTTGACTTAAAGTTAAAATAAAAAATGTGGCGGGTCGGATGGTCGCTCAATCCGGATAATACGGATTGGGAGGAAAGTCCGAGCTTCGCAGGGTAGGACGCTTCCTAATCGGAAGGCTTTTCAGCGGCGACGCTGAAGAGACGGAAAGTGCCACAGAAACGACACCGCCCATTACGGGTAAGGGTGAAATAGTGCGGTAAGAGCGCACTATCCTTCTCGGTGACGAGATGGATGGGCAAACCCCGTCTGAAGCAAGACCAGATAAAGGAGCAGGACTGACCCGGTCCGTTATGACTCCTGGGTAGGTCGCTTGACCCAGAAGTATCTTCTGGGCAGATTAATGACCATCCCCCAAATCGGGGACAGAACTCGGCTTATAGACCCGCCACCTTCTTTTCTTGATTCATTGACAAACAGCAAAAATCGTTTTATACTACATTATGGCGAAAAAACCAAACCTTGGCTTTCGGGTGCCAAAGATTGAAAAAATGCGCGCTCTAAAAAAACGGCCAAAAGGATTTTTAAGACCAACGCTGGTTCATAGAGACGAAAAGAGATATTATCGACCCAAGGCTAAACAAAATTTCCAACAAGCAATTGAAGAGGAGAACCAATGAACGAAAAGGAAGCCTTAGAATTAATGGAATCAATGGTAACCAATAAGAATTTGCGCAAGCATATGATTGCGACCCAAGCTTGTATGCGCCGGCTTGCCCAACATTTTGGTGAAGATGAAGAATTATGGGGACTGACTGGTTTGATTCACGATTTGGATTACGACCAAACCGCTCAAAATCCAGCTCAGCACGGCATAATCGCTGCCGAGATTCTTAAAACCAAAGGTGTTGACGAGAATATAATTTACGCAGTCAAAGCCCATCCGGGTCATGTACCATTACAAAGTCGTTTAGACAAAGCCCTCTACGCCGTTGACCCGGTAACTGGATTAATTGTCGCTGCAACCTTAATGCATCCGACTAAGAAACTGGCAAATGTTGATACCGAATTTATAATGCGTCGTTATAAAGAAAAACGATTTGCCGCTGGTGCTAATCGTGAACAAATTGCAACTTGCACTCAACTCGGTTTGACTTTAGAAGAATTTATTAAACTCTGTTTAGAAGCGATGCAAAGTGTTGCCGACAAACTTGAATTATAATTCAGTTCGCACAATGGCTAAGTTCAAAAATAAAAAAACTTTTTACCTTCAAGACATTGTTTTTCAATTAGAAGATTATTGGGCGAAGCGGGGTTGTTTAATTTTTACTCCTTATAATTCTGAGGTCGGTGCTGGTACCTTTAATCCCGCCACCTTTTTGCGGGTCCTTGACGACAAGCCTTGGCGAGTTGCTTATATCGAACCGTCGAAAAGACCACGCGATGGCCGATATGCCCAGAACCCTTTGCGTGTCCAGCAGTTCTGGCAGTTTCAAGTAATTCTAAAACCAGCACCCGAAAATGTGCAAGATATTTACCTAAACAGTTTAGAAGCAATTGGTATTGACCTTAAAGCTAATGATATAAAATTCATTGAAGACGATTGGGAATCACCGACATTGGGTGCTTGGGGACTGGGTTGGCAGGTTGAACTTAATGGCGTTGAAATCACTCAATTTACCTACTTTCAACAATGCGGCGGTATTGATTTACCCCTAATTCCAGTCGAATTGACCTATGGTTTAGAAAGAATTGCAATGTTTATTCAGAAGGTTGACTCAATCTTTGAGGTCAAGTGGAATGATAAATACACTTGGGGTGATATTTATCGCCAGAATGAAAAAGAATTTTCTATCTTTAATTTTGAAGAGGCTTCGGTTGAATTTTATAAGGACCAATTTGATAAATATGAAGCCGAAGCAATAAGATTATTGGAAAAGAGTTTAGTCTATCCCGGTTATGATTGTGTAATAAAGTGTTCCCATATTTTCAATCTTTTAGAGGCAAGAGGCGCTATCAGTGTTTCGGAACGAACAAATTACATCGCCCGAGTCAGAAGACTTGCTCGGTTATCGGCACTGAAATACTTAGAAAAAGCCAATAAATATTAGTAACATCTTGGACCTTTTGAACCTCTTAAACATTTTACTCTAATCACCCATCAATGGATAATTACAATCTTTCGAAAGTTATACGGTTTAGCTCTCGGATGCGTGATAAAATAAATTCCAGACTTTAATCGTTTAATATCTTCTTTAGTAGCGGATACTTTCACTTTTCTACCGAGGGCATTAAAGATAGTCAACTCATCATTGATTGGTAACTGGTTAAATTCCATTGTTTTAATATCTTTCAAATCCTGGTTCAAGATGTTTAAATAGTTCAAATTTGTCGCAAGCGTGAAGATAGTATCGGTTGGAACATACATCCACAGTTCATTGGTATTACCACCTTTTAGGGCAAAAATCCCACCAGCAATTGATAATAATGAACCGCCACCTTTCACTTTCTTATTGCTGGGCAATAATGGCAAAGAAGTTAGTTCCACCCAACTGTCGTCATCAACCGAATAACACCAAAACTCATTACCGCCGCCTTTAAAGGCATAGATAATATCTGGATTTCCTTTTTGATAAGCCATACTGGCGCCATCTTTTACCTTTGCTTTCTTCTGTGCCCTACCATAGAAAGGTAGTGATTCTCGCGGATACCATTTATTCGAATCACAGTCATAAAAGAAAAGCCAGTTGGTCTTATCCCGAAGTAAGTAAACATTCTCGCCATCCGAAACCAAACAACTCCCTTTCTTTATCTTACCTTTGGACTCTTTGTCAAAGTAGGGGGTCGATGCTTTTTCAATCCAGGTATCCGAGTTAGGATTGTAAGCATAGAATTCACGTGTTCCACTTCCTTTGGTTAAAAAGAGGTACTTCTGATTTCCAATTTTGCCTTCGGTTAAAGAACTACCACCTTTTAATGCCTTGCCACTTAATCCTAAAGGTATATCTTTAAGTCTTGTCCAAGTATCGTCTGGGATATAGTAGCCCCAAAACTCCAAGGTATTATTGCCCTTTGCCAGATAGACATAATTGCCGGAGCGAAAAAGACAACTACCTTTTTTCGGTCGCTTATCCGGATTTTCTTGCGAATAAGGTACCGATCTCTTTGTTTGCCAAGTCCCAAGGATGACATCGTATAGATAAATTTCATTTGTGTTATTACCCTTTAGGACATAAATCAGTTTTTCGCCTCTTTTTGAGCCATCAGTAAGACCAGCGCCATCTTTTACTTTTTTCCCACTTTCGCCATAAGGCACACTATCTCTTAAATACCATTCACCAGGTATTAAATTTTCTACCCTAACTCGAGCCGTGAAGGTATCGTTCATTGGGTTGGTATCGGAGCTTAAATAGAGTGAACACTTGTCAATATAAACACCAGTTATAGCAGTCCAAGTGCGGAAAGAGACATTTTCTGTGGCATTACCGGTTAGATGGATGAAATTCGAATCGAAATAGATTGGATTACCGTTTAAGGTGGTAATTCGAAAATAGACCCAACAACTCTCTTCGTTATCACCGTAGTTCTTAAGTTGGGCGCGCGGGGTATAATTATCAGGCGGAATAATACCAGTCGGTGCAAGAATCTTAGTCACTCCAATGTCGCTACTAAGTCCAATTACAAAGATTAGACTAAAGATTAACAAAATTCTCAACATTTTTCCCTCCTACTCATATTATATTTAACCATAAATTAAAAATTTGTCAATACTTTTTATCCTTTGGGGCTGGAAGTGCCTAATTAGTTTCCTTAAAATAAAAGGTAGTAGTAGTTTGATTAGTTATTGTTGCTACTACTACCTTTTTTCTAACCGGTTCCTCATTATCGCGGTTGGCATCAGTTTCTCATTTCGAAGTAGTAGGCCCAATTATGACCAGGAAATTTCAAATAGGGCGGAACTTTATTCCTTGCCCAGCCGGTCTCTTCCTGCACGGGTTTACCATTTTCAATCTTTACTACAATACAGTGGGCGGCCCCATAGCGAGGTAATCCTTTTCCATCCTGAAGCGGAATTTGATAAGTGTATTCGGTCACATAATTATGTTCCATCTGATAGGCAAAATGTCCTGGTATTGGATTGCCATTACGGTTTTGGGGAATCTGTCGCCAATCCATTGCCAGATGAAGATGGGTTTCGCTCAGATACCAGTTATCAAAAGTCCGATATCGGACATAGCAATAACCTTGGTCTGCCCAGATATTCAATTCGCCGACCGGTATGTACCGTCCAGCGATGATTTCAAAGGTGAAATTATCTTGATTCAACACAATTCGCTGTGGGCTGAAAGTCGCTTTTCCCGCTGTGGTCAGATTAAATCCGAAAAGTAGAAGCCCGGTTAAAACTACGATAGTGAGTTTATTGGCTCTTACCTTCGCCATTTTCTTCACCCCCCTTCGATTGTCCATACACCCCGAGTCTTTGCAGGGAGTCACATTATTTCAAGCAAAATCTGTGCCTCTTTTCATTTTTACTGACTCTGTTACTTTTTTGTTTACAATACCTTAGACGAAACTAAACTGATTTAAATTTGTCAATAGTGCGACTTAACATTAGTTAAATTTTTTTTTTTAAATCTAACTATTTAATATTTAAGAAGTTAACAAGTGAGACATTCTGAACAGGTTAGTGGCAAAAGATATATTTGGCACATAAACTATTCACCGGACATCGCCTTATCTTGAATTCTTATCAAGCCAGATACAGGCATTGAGTAGTTCGAATTTGTCGCCGATACTGTGCTCGCCGGGGGTGATAACCAATGTATCCTGAATCCGATAATTCTGGAATTCCCGATGCATCTTGAGATTTTCAGAAAGGTTCCAATCCTTTTCCCGAGAAATTAGATAGATTAAGTTTTCTTTAAGATTTTCCAATCGGGTTAAACCAATCGCACCAGAATGAGCACAAACTGCTATCGCACCCCGAAATAACTCCGGATGAAGGAATAATTCTAATAATGCTTGAACTCCCATTCCTGAAAAACCGTAAATAAAAATTCGGGAAGTATCAACCTGATAGTTTTTCACCAATTTTTGATGAGTCTTAACAATGTCTTGATCATTAAGTATCCAGTTACGATGGTTTCGACTTCTATGGCAGGTGGCTAAAATCCATTGCAGACTATCGCCAATAATCCTTAGCGAATCTAAATTCTTTTTGGTCGCTCCACCGCAATCTAAATAGATTAAGGCTGGTGCCAATTTATTCAATTTTTTTATTTTCTGGGGAATGTAGAAACAGTCAGAATCCGCATCACAGATAATATTTTGAGCCAACAAAATTGATAGTAAAATTAACAAAAGGACTACGGTTCTTTGGTTCGAACTCATCACTAAATTCTATTAAAAATCTTAATTCAGTCAATTGCAATTGGAAAATCGAGGGTTATTTCGGCGCTAACCTAATTATTTTCTGGCCGACCTTTTGATTTTTCCCTTCCAATAATAAAAAATAAACGCCAGGCGAAACATCGGATCCGAAGTCATCTTTGCCATCCCAAACAATGAAAATCTGTTTAGTGAGGCTTTTGATCTTTTTACCATTAGCAGAATAAATTTCGATTGTTTTTAACCCTTTGAAGAAAGAATCTAAAAAAAGCAGATTGGTCTGAGCGGTAAACGGATTGGGGTAAATGGCAAATGAATTTGTTTTATCTGTTTTATTCCCATTATCAGCCGTCGCTGAACTCTCAATCCAGATTGGAGAAGAGATAACATACTCACTGTCATTCTCAATCACTCGGGTAAAGTAATAGCTCCCTTTCCGATTAGAATTATGTGACAGTTTGGTCTGCCAAGTGGCATAATTGGTATTGCCTAAAATCAGCGAATCAACAATTGTATTGCCATTAGTTATTATATCAATCCTTTGAATGAAATCTTGGCTGTCCGGATCAAAGGCAAAAACCTCGAAATTGATTTCACCACCGGGTATCGTTGAACCCATCCAGTGGTCGTTCACTTTGAACCAAAGTTGGAAATTTCTATCCAACGTGCCAAAAGTTCGCATCGCTTTTATTGCGGAAATAATTGAGTTTTTCTCAAGCGAATCGGCCCAGATTCCAGTAAGCTGTTTTCCCATTCCCCAATCCGCAAAGTGATTATCCTGGTTGGCAGCAATTCCAATTCGCCAGCCGCTATCTAGGGCAATATAATACCAATTCGCCTGCTCTGAATTCTGCATTTCATAAAGTATCATCAATGTATCCGCCCAAGCATTATGGGCAAAAGAATTGAAAGCAGTTGGCCAAGGATGATTAAACTGACCAATTGCCCCGGGCTGGTTTGCTATCCAGCGATAGAGAGAGTCAACAGTTGGCGTTGAATCCCGATTTGTGTAATCTGGCGTATTAAACACGTTAATATGGCCATATGTCCAACTCGTCCATTCAAAACCAACCAAACCAAGAAAGACACCAGGAATAGTTGCCAAGTCGGCTTGCCTTTTGGTATCTGCCCATTCAAAGGAATCTAACATCTCACCATGGTCGGTTATGGCTAAAATGTGGATTCGAGCAGTATCTCGGGCATAAGCAAAGGCATGAGCCGGTGTACCCCGACCATCGGAATACCTGGTATGAGAATGGAGATTGGCATAATAGAGATTATAACCAAATAAATTCGATAACGCGAAATTTAATGATAAAAAGAACAAGCCATGAGGTATCAAAATAAATCTTTTAGCAGTTTTCCCCCAAAGCTTAAATGAGACTTTTATCTTAATCCCTCGGATAATATATTATAGCAACTTTTGAAAAAAAGTCAAGCATTTACGATTTGAACTATTTAGAAATCTTGAACATGGTTTGGTTGTTGACTTAAAATCTTTGGCAATTTATAATCGAACTATGCCCAAGAAAATTGGCATTGCCCGGGCGCTTTATTCTTATTATCATTTTCATCTTTTTAAGACTTTTTTTGAGAATTTAGGCGCTTCGGTTATAATTTCACCCCCCACCTCAAAAGCAATATTAAAATTGGGCATTGAAAATTCACCCGCCGAAATTTGTTTGCCGGTCAAGGCTTTTTTAGGACACATTTACTATCTTAAAGATAAAGTAGATTATCTTTTCTTACCCCGCATCGTCTGTATCAAAAGGGATAAAAGACTTCGTTTTGGCTGTCCGAAGGCAATTGGGCTACCGGATTTAATTAAAGCCACTTTCAAAAATTTGCCGCCAATCTTGGAATTAATTTGGGACGAGAGAATCAAACCTTTAATGGATTCCTTTTTCACGATTGCCAGAATTTTGGGCAAAGATAAACGGGTCGCCAATTATGCCTACGAAGAAGGTCTAAAAGCTCAATCGCTAAATAACCAATTACTTTTGGCAGGTTTGACGCCAGACCAAATTTTTGAAACCAAATTAGAGAATTTGCCAATTGATAATCCAAAAAACAACGCTACTATCTTCGAACCAGTTTTGTCTAATTTCACTCCACATTCTTTGCCAGTAGTCGGTATCGTTGGGCATCCTTATCTTTTATTTGATCCTGAACTCTCTCTCGGTGTTATTGACCACCTAAAATCCCTGGGCATATCAGTATTAACCCCAACCATGCTTTCACCAAGCACGATTCAAAATTCAATTACTATGGTTGAGGAACTGTCTTGGATTTACGAACAGGAGATATTGGGTAGTGCTATCCATTTTTTACAAAATCAATCGGTTGATGGTCTACTCTTGATTTCATCCTTTGCTTGTGGTACTTCAGCGGTAGTGAATGAAATCATTGTTCACGAAATTGCTTGTAATGCTTCGGTCCCATTGTTGACTCTATTATTAGATGAACATACCTCCAAGACCGGTCTTGTTACCCGCTTAGAATCATTTGTGGACTTGATTACGCTTAAGAAAAGGAAACCGTTCGAAACCAATTCAGCATCAATGTTATCTTACGCCCCAATTTTACGATGAAGGTGACATTTCCTTATATGGGTAGCATCGCAATTCCACTCAAAGGAATTCTCCATACGTTAGGTTCTGAGGTCATCGTTCCTCCGCCACCGAATCGGAGTGTAGTTGAGATTGGTGCCCGCCTTGCGCCGGAATTGATGTGTATTCCTTTTAAGATAACCTTAGGCAATCTCCTAAGGGCGCTCGCCTTAGGTGCGGATACTATAGTCCATGTCAGTGGCTCTTGGTCCTGTCGTTTTGGCTATTATAGCCGGTTGCACAAAGATATATTACAATCCTTAGGCTATCAATTCTCACCGATTGTATTAAGAAGAAACGAATTGCCTTTCATTTATCAGAAAATTTGTGAGCTGAATAATAAATCACACAGTAAGACACTTATTAAGATAATCAAGGCTTTTTGGGTAGGCTGGTATAAATCCAATCTAATCGAAACTGCGGAAAAAATGGCGCGGTGGTATCGAGTCTACGAGCAGAAAAAAGGTAGTGCGGATAAGTTATTGACTACTTATTACCAAATGATTGATAATACCTTTTCGCTTGCTACACTTGCCCGATTACGAAAAAGGCTAATTGCTGATTTTCGAACCATTCCAACCAATTCCAATCACGAACCGCTACGAATTAAGATTGTTGGCGAATCTTATTGTGTTATTGAACCATTTGTCAACTTTAATCTCATCGCTCGGCTTGGTGCAATGGGTATCTTAGTTGAACCTTTTCTTACTGCTCATCGCTGGCTCGGGTTTCATTCCTTAAGATTAGGTAAAAATCAATTAAAGGAGATACGAAAATTGGCTCAACCCTATTGGCGTTATTGTGTCGGCGGTGAAGATGAAAATTCCGTTGGCCATACTATCCTTGCTGCCAAGCAAGGATTTGACGGTGTTATTCACCTTCATCCTTTCGCCTGTATGCCCGGAACCGTGGTCCAACCCGTTTTAGCCAAGATTAGTCAAGAATATAATATACCGCTTCTCTCGATTAGCCTTGACGAACATACCCAAGAGGTCAGTTTCTATAATCGAGTTGAGGCATTTGTCGCACTATTAGAAAGAAGACGAAAAGCGAAATTTAATGCTTGATTTATCTTTTAATTTGGTTATAACTTAAGATATGACGATTGGCTTATTGGTGGCAACAATTATCATCGGGGTAATCTTAATTATTTTCTTCTTTTATGTCCGAACCGGCTTTGACCAGTTAAAGAATAATCAGAGCCTTAATCTGATGCAACAGCAGATTGATGGATTAAGACAGCAGGTAGACGAAAGTTTGAGCAATACTACGCAACTGGTCAATCAGCAAATCGCTCAACTCACTACTCAACTTAATCAGCAATTGTTAGGGGTTACCCGTCAGATGCAGGAGACAACTGGTCAAATTGGCACAAGGCTCGATACCGCTGCCCGCGTAATTCAGGATGTGCGCCAAAACTTAGGCGAACTTGCTAAGGCATCAGAACGAATTTTTGATGTTGGCAAAGACATTGCCAAGTTGCAGGAAATCTTACGCGCCCCCAAAACCCGAGGGATTTTAGGCGAGTTGTTTTTAGGTGAGTTATTGGGTCAAATCTTGCCCCAAGAATACTTCAAACTCCAACATCGTTTCAAATCAGGTGAGCAGGTGGATGCAGTCATATTTTTAGGACCGCGTCTGGCACCAATTGATGCCAAGTTCCCTCTGGATAACTTTCGCAAGATGCTTGAATGTGAAACCGACGAGAACCGCAAAGTCCTGCGCAAACAATTTGCCCGCGATGTCAAAAAACATATTGATGATGTGGCAAGAAAGTATATCTTGCCTGATGAGGGAACCTTTGACTTTGCTTTACTTTATATCCCAGCCGAGAATGTGTATTATGAAACAATTATCAAAGACGAAAATGAAGAAAGCATTGCATCCTATGCCTTGCAGAAAAGGGTTATCCCGGTCTCACCCAATAGCCTCTTTGCCTATCTCCAGGCAATTCTTTTGGGTCTGCGTGGTTTAGAAATTGAAAAGAGTGCGCAAGAGATTTTAACTAATCTCCAAAGATTGAGTATTGACTTTGGTAAATTCAAAGAAGATTTTGAAACTATTGGCAAACATATTATCAATGCTCGAAATAAATACGAAGAGGCAGAAAAGCGTTTGGGCAGATTAGAGGATAAACTCGGTAGTGTTGCAATTGCCCAAGAGAAAGAACTCAAAGCCCTACCCGAAACACCAAATTCCTGATTTATCCTTCAAGTTACCTAAAGGGCTCAAAAAATCAAGGTTAAGTGAATCTCAGGCAGGAGGCAGGCACAAGTTACCTGCCCCCTTTGCCTGCTTCCCTTTCGCTTCCCGGTTAGAAGACCATAAGAGCCGAAAATCTTATGGACCAGGTGCGGCTAAGGTGAAGACGACATCGCGAATCCGTTCAAGGATTGCTTGGGTAAAGCCATCCGCTACCCAGCGCTGCAACACTATATTCGCCCGATTGATTAGCGTCGCACCAGCAAATTCGCGCACGAGTTTGAAGCATTGCCTGCCGAAGTTGAGATAAAATGGATATTGGGTGGTCGAGATTCCTTCTTCATCGAGGACTGTCTTTACCCGGTCTTCCATTGAGACAAGGGCTGGGAACAGCTCTTCGATTTGTGATTTCATCATATCCTTTAGTCGTCCGACTTTAGTCGAGAGGGCATCGCCGGATAGGTTGGCTTCCCATTTTTGGATTCGGCGGTAGGCGTTTCTCACTGCCATAATCACACCTCCTTTCCCTGCCATCCCCGTCAACCTTTCCCAGCCTTCCCGGGCTACTGGGCGACTTGTCGTTTCCGGTTTTAGGCAGATTATCCATTAAATTTTAACCGCCGAGGATAGCTGAGAATGGAGAGTATTCGTTATCTCTTGCCGATTTTGTCTTGAGTAAATTCATCAGCGCTTATCCGTGTCCATCCGTGGTTATAATTCTTCTCGATGAACTCAACATCCTCTGCCGTTCAATTCTTTGGTCTAAGTCTCATTCGTATCATTAGTTATCATTCGATTCATTCGCATCACTCCCAATTTTCAAAGAGCGATTTTTCTTATTCTCACCAATATTAGACGGCAGAATTTAAAAATGTGACAAGGAAAATTGAAGATAGCAATTTAACCGAATCCGAAGTTAGGCTAAACCGTAGCCTATTGACCCTTTCCAATGCCATCTCCCTTGACCGATAAAGAAAACATAGTATACTAATCTTGATGACCAGAATTCCGAAAAGCCTGGCAAGATATTTTTGGGAGGTTGACTACCGCGCGATTAATCCTAAGAAATATTGGTTTTACATTATTGAGCGGATTTTGGAATATGGCGATATTAAAGCGCTTCGTTGGTTATTTCGATTTTATCCACTTAAGAATATTAAATATACAGTAATGAACGCTCGAGCGCTTTCACCCCGCAGTGTCAACTTTTGGGTCAATTATTTTAATCTGGATAAACGGAGAGTCAATTGTTGGAAAAAAGACTATCGAAGAATTTGGCGATATTGAGTCAAATCCCGATTTTAAAAAATTTCTATTTGGCAGGTGGCACAGGCTGTGCTCTATGGTTGAATCATCGAATCTCGGTTGACCTTGATTTTTTCACGCCCAAAAGTTTCCATCCCCAAAACTTGATGAACAAATTAGTTCAGTTGGGTCGGTTTAAACTTGAACAGAAAAGCGAGGATACTTTAGATGGTGAATTCAATAATACTCGTATCCATTTCTTAAGTTATCCATACCCACTTTTGGAAAGACCGAAAAACCTAATGACGATAAAAGATTCGATTTTTTTCAAAACTTATCTTGGGGTGATACGGCTAAAAGTTGCTGGTTTAACGGATATTGGCTGTATGAAGATTGACGCGATTGCGACCCGTGGGCGGAAAAGGGATTTTGTTGATTTGTACTTTATCTGTCAGAGGCATTGCCCGCTTGAGAAACTTTTACTTGCTTTCACCAAAAAATACCGAGCGACTGGTTACAATTTAAGCCATATTCTAAAAAGTCTCACTTATTTTGCTGATGCCGAAAAAGACCCAATGCCCAAAATGTTGGTCAAGGCAAATTGGAACACAATTAAAGACTACTTTTTAAGCGAAACACCAAAAGTATTTAAGAGTCTTTTGAAATAGTCAATATATTTGACCTAAACGCGAAAAGAAGTCAATCAAGGTGCCGGTATCAACAGAAATGGTTCATCCGTGTCAATCCGTGTTTATCCGCGGTTCAATTTTCTGTTCTAAGTCATATTAGTATCATCAGTTACCATTCGGGTTATTCGCTTTATTCCCAATTTTCAAAGAGCGATTTTTCTTATTCTCACCCATATTAGATGGAAGAATTTAAAAATGTGACAGAGAAATTGCAAGCTTGACAGGTTCAAAACTTCGCGAAGATGCCTATTGAGAAACCCAATCTACCATTTTAAACAAGGCTGGAACATTAATGAATTGTGGTAAAATAACTCAAAAATATTACCGAACCACCAACAAGACGAACTATTGACAATTAGTTTGTATTATGATACAATTAAAATTGTGTTTTAGTTTGTAATTAAATACAATTGAGTCTTATGGCGGAAAGAACTCAGGTTGAAGACTTTTATCGAAAGTGGCGATTTGCCGAAAAAAGTGTGGTCGAGGGTTATGTTTATGATGAGGACAAGAAATTATTAAGAACAAGATATATCTTCTCAAAATTTTTAGTCTTATTAAGAAAATTTCTCACTAATCAATTGGATGAAACCGAAAAAATAAATATTTTAACTGGGTTGAGGGGAACCGGTAAGACTACCCTATTGGCTCAACTCTACCTATTAGAGAAATATCCGCGGGAGAGTGAAAAATTCTTGAAAGAAGTTGGCAAAGACTTTTTTGACCTTGAAAAAATTTATCTCGATGTCAGTCGGTTACGGTTAGAAAATATTAGGCTGAACGAATTCTTCAATTTCTTTGAGGAACACCATAAAATTCATTATGAGACTATTCCCCGCAGACTTTTAATTATTTTAGACGAAGTGCAATATGATACCGACTGGGGACTTTTTCTTAAGTCAGTTTTTGACCGAACCAAAGGTCATAAAAATATCTTGGTCATTGCTACTGGTTCATCGGCTTTAAGGCTAAAGATGAATCCGGATTTGGTTCGACGCAGTTCGTTTGCTGAACTATTCCCTTTGAAATTTTCCGAATATCTTATCTTAAAACACGATTTATCCCCGAAACTAAACTTCGCCGATGATTTTATCAAGTTATTGGCTAATAGTGAAAATGCCGACGATGTTTTCGCCTTTCTCAAATCCAAAGAGAAAGAAGTTAGTCAGTTTTGGGTTTCCTTGCCAATCGGCGCTGAAGACGATTTTCTCAACTTTGGCGGATTTCCTTTCGGATTAAAAATAACTAATGAACAGAAGATAATCGAAAAAGTAAGGTCATTAATCAACAATATAATTCTCAAAGATATCCCCTTTGTTACCGAACTGAAATCTACCACCTTTTCCAAATTGGAAGAACTGATATTTTTACTGGCAAGTTCCCATCAGATTAGCTTTGAAAATTTAGCATCCGCCCTAAAGATGAACTATCGGACCGTGGTTAGTGGTATTGATGTTTTAGTGAAAAGTGGTCTCATTACTAAAGTCAATGCTTTCGGAAGAGCCTATACCGGAGTAAGAAAAGCACCCAAGACACTATTTCTTTCACCGTCTTTAAGATATTCAATTCTCGGTGGTATTCAGAAACCAGAAAATCGCGGCAGTTTATTAGAAGATTATTGCTCATTACTTTTTACCAAGGACTTTCAACCTTATCTCGAATCGGTCACCTATGATTATGCTGAGGGCGGGGCGGATTTTATTTTGACGCTCAAGGACCGATGCCACATCGTCGTAGAAGTCGGTTTTAATAAAGAAGAGATTAAGCAGGTTGAAAACACCTTAAAAAAGGTAAAGGGTAAATACGGTATTGTCTTCGGCAGTAAAAAATTGGAATTAATCAACAAATCAATCGTCAAAATTCCGCTCCGATATCTTTTATTAATTTGATAACCCCCATATTTTGGAATCAAGGAAGAAAATCCGCAAAAATCTAAAGCCAAGAAAAAATCCAAACCCCGCCAATTATTAGACGAAAGAATAAAAAATGTGACAGAGAAAATTGAAATTTTGACAGTGATAAAACTTAAGGAAAAAATTTGATGTCTCATTAATTCAAAAATTGCCGGAATCGAATTGGATCCAATTGGAATTACTTACTTAATTCAATATCCAACTAAAAAACTGTTGATAAGGTGGTTTAAATGATTATAATGCCAAAAATGGCAAATTAAGAATGGATTCGAATATCGGTTTGCTTGATCGTCGGTTAAAGAATAATAAAATTGGTATTATGAACAATAATTTGCAGCCAGTAATTAAGATTTTAAAAT
The DNA here is from genome assembly GCA_039801565.1 of Caldifarciminota bacterium. Taxonomy (GTDB): domain Bacteria; phylum Hydrothermota; class Tepidihabitantia; order Tepidihabitantales; family JAOUPE01; genus JBDRUX01. The sequence continues at coordinate 11,449 of JBDRUX010000012.1, read as the reverse complement.
GGAGTTCGGGTCGGGTTTTAGTCTTTTTTCCTTACAACCTAAACTTTATCGAAAAGATTAAAATCATAAAGGGATATAATTGGCACCCTGAAGAAAAATATTGGAGTTTTTCAAATCCTAATGGAATTTTGGCAAAGATTTTAAAAGTTTTTGAAGGCGAAAGAGTCTATTTAGAGTTGAATCAAGGAGGTTCCGAATGATTGAAGTAATTAAAAAAGAGGAGTTCGGGCAATTCAGCCAGAGGCGATATAAACGAAACATTTTGTTTATACTCCCAAAACAGAATAAGAAGCGAGGTACTTCGCCCCTGAACGATTTATACGAAATGGCGGCAAATTAAGAAAGAGGAAAATCTATGAACCAAGAAAATCAATCAACGACAAAGAAATGCCCATTTTGTGCGGAAGAAATCCTAACCGATGCAGTGAAATGTAAGCATTGTGGTGAGTGGTTAAACAAATCATTAGTAGAGCCTCAGAGAGTACTATCAATAGTGCAGCAATATTCAAATGCTCAAGCTCCGTGGCGATTTATGCTTCTATCAATTGTTACTTTCAATTTCTACCGAATCTATTGGTTTTATCGAAATTGGAAACACTTAAAAATTCATAAAAACTTAAAAATAAGTCCCGGATGGAGAACATTGGGGCTATTTGTACCAATTTATCACATTGTCCTAATTTATGATCTATTTAGAAATATCCGAAATTTTGCGAGGCAATCAAATTGCAAAACTTATTCTTCCCCTGGATTGATTACTTTTGGTTATATATTTCTGAATCACGTATCATTTAGTCTTGCTTCGCAGATATGGAAGTCAAAAGTTGCAGCAGTAACAGAACTTTCAGTTACGACTAATTTTGTACTTCTTATAATTATTATAATTATAAATTTATTAAATGTACGGTTATTGGCAGTGGTCCAAAAAACATTAAACAATTTCTGGGAAAAGGAACAAGCTGGGCTTGAAATTCGACCAAAGTTTACAGGAAAAGAAATTGCGTGTTTAGTAATAGGTGGAATTTTCTGGATTCTAATTCTAATTGGAATTTTTATACCTGAGTAGCCAGTAATGAAAAATTTGCCAGCAAATCGTATAAGAGGGTGTAAAAGACTACGCTTCGTTCCTCCCAAATTCGGCTCTGCCGAACTTCTTTTACACCGGGACGTTAGCAGAAATGTGCGTGGTCAATAATTGAGTATTTTAGGTGATTAATCCTCTTTTGAGGGTCGCTCTTTGACAATTTGGTTCAAGACTCAAACCATTAAACCTATTACGACCCATGAAGAAACTCTAGCGCCTTAAATCCTAAGAAACGCGGTCATAATAATTTGTCAAAGAACAAAATCCTAACGGTCGCTCCATACTACCACACAGAATGCAAAATCTATCAGAACTTAAAAATCAAATCTTATTAAGCTACCCGCCGGTACCTTGCGCACTTCGCTCGAATCTCAGCTAACCGCTTACCCAATTCACCTAAACAGCAGAGCATCGCATAAAATCTTACCTTCCGCCTACGCCGAAAATAAAAGTTCTTCATACCCCGATTGTTCTTCAAAATCCCATTCTCCGCCTCCAATTTAGACCGCTTCCGACTATACTCCTTTTGCCAACGCCTCTTACCAGTTAAGGCAATACCCAGAACACGAAATTCAGTACCCCTCCCAATATAGAAGCTACGCCCATACCGGCTACGATTACATAACGGTGCAAAAAGACAATTACCACCTTCCACCACAATCGGACAACGATACTTTACCCGCTGCCGCCGCTTTTCTTCTCCCCAGTAAACTAACTCTTGGCCACCAAGACAATACAACCGACCCTATTCATCAAGACAAATCTCTTCGGTGATAAACGGATTCTTCTTACCCTGCTGATTTATTGCAATGAATGGTTTTGCCTTTAACTCCTCAATCACAAGCTTGAAGTTATCATTAGAATCGAAAGCAGCATCGCCAAAGACTTTCTTTACCTTCACATTGGGATGGAATTGTCGGAATTGAGTAATCACCGAAGAAAATTGTGGGGTCTCGGATTAGTTACCTGAAACTACTTCGACGGCGAACGGAAATGGTGAATCTTTTACGCTGACTAAAAGGATAACTTTATAACCGAAGAAGTAGAATGTTTTGGTTTTAAATCCCCAGTTAGCTTCGGGGTCATTTGGTTGAGCCGAAAGCTGGGTGCCGTCGATACCAAACTCAATATGATGGATCTTAGCTAGGGTAAAGATTTGGGCGACGAGGCTATGGAAGATTTGAAGGATTTTATCATCTTTGAGGAGTTCATTTTCGATGAAGATAGAGAAGGTATTATGGGCAGGGGTTTCGCTGAAAGAGAAACCACAGAGATAAGCGAATCTTAGTTTTTCTTTGAGGGCTTTGGTCAAATTACGAAGGCTATATGCTTCGCGTAGCGGATAAGGAGGAGTGCTTTAAGCATGCTTTGGCGGTCATAACGGTTTGTGCTTCTTTTTCCTTTAGATTTTTCATTGGGGAGTAATTTTCGGATTGGCTGCCAGTCGATGGCATCGAAGACGAGTTTGACTGGGTCATTGGGTGATATGGTTTGAGCGATGTGGTAATCGACAAAACTAACTTGTCTCATAGCTGAAACTCCATCTAATATATTAGACGAGGAATCGGTTTAAAAGTTTAAGTATGAGATGGCGGTAAATTAAAAAATCGTATTGTTGTAAGTAACCTTAAATAAAGTGCTTGGCAAATATTGACCAGGCACGTTGGATTGAAAGGAGGTATAAATGCCAATTTGTAAGAAATGTGGGAAAAAGGTTACATTGTTGGATGCTAACGTTTTTGGTAGACAGAGCATGTGTTATAATTGTCAGGTAGAAGAAGAAAAAATTCGTTTTCCTGATATAGCCTCTAAAAAGCTACGATTTTTAAATTTCATTGCTGATTCATTTTTCATCGGTGTACTTATGAAATTTGAAGAAGAATTAATAGTCGGACGTTATGTAGAACATTTAGTACCACGGTTGTTGATTTATTTTTTTACTATTTCTTTTTCGAAGCGATTTTCCAGAAAACACCTGGAAAATTTTTAACACGAACCAGAGTTATGACGGTTGATGGCTCTAAGCCGGACTTTTGGCGGTTGTTGATTAGAACCTTGATAAGATTTATTCCATTTGAACCAGCGTCTTTTTTAGAGAGAAAAAAAACTGGCTTTCATGATAAATGGAGTGCTACTTATGTAGCCAATGATAGACTTGTTGGAGATAAAACTTAATAGTGCCACAGAAGGAAGCATTTATTGAAATGTCAGTCGTCTCAACAGACCGAAAAATAAGGACGAGCTTGCCCCCTGAGCCAACTTACGGGGTAGCCTACGAATTAACCTCCAAGACAGCTCCTAGCCGACCTCCCGACCCACTCCCTAACCCGTCTCCGAGGTTGCCACCCAACCAGCTCCCTAACCAGCTTACCAACTTGCTCCCTGCCCAACCCAGAAAGCAACCTACCAAGCAACTTAGGTAGCAACCTACGAGGCGACTTAGAGAGTCGCCTTCATAATTCGGTAAACCGCCTTTCTCAAAAAGAAAAATTTAATATAAGACATAAGAAATCAAATAGATAGACAGAAATTGTGTCAATTTTATATACTTACATAAGCATAATTTTTCTGACACAAAAATGCCAATTTTTTGCAACTTTTCTCTTGACAAAGTCTGTAAAATTCGGTATTATTCAAACAACTAAAAGTTAGGCTATTAAAGAATAAAGAAAATATGACTCGCCAAGGGACTGATAATTCGGATAGGTTATTTAGCAACTATAGTTGTTTAGGAGTCGAGGAATGCACCGATTAACGCGATTGATACGCACCGCCGGTTTTAGCGAAGCGCTTTTAATTAAAACGAATTCGAAGCAACTTTTAGATTCTATGAAAGGTTAGAGCAAATGGCGAAAGATTTAACCGATGTTGGCATTGCGCTCTCTGGCTGGAGTTATTTACACCATTTCCAGATAACTTTTGACCCAAAAACTAAAATTTTCGAGATGACCGACTTCAGACTTAATGAATACAGCATAAATGTAAAAAATGGCTTTGGGATTGTGCCGAAAAACAACCCCAAACAAACTGCTCGAATAAGCAGGAGTTATGGTATTTAATCTAACAACTAAAAACCAATCCGCATTAAGCGGACTAACAACCAAAAACCAACAACAAACAACTGCCCAGCACATTTTAACCAGTCGGAGGGACTTCCCAGTCCCAACCAGATATTTTAGATCAATTGGTATTGGGGCAAAAGGAGGTAGCAATGAAGGTTGGAAGTTTGTTTTTAACCCTTTTGGTTTTCTTTTCCTTTGCCAGTGCGGTTCAGCCTAACAAGGCACTGGAAAATCAAGCAGTACCATTCGACGATGCTAACAATGGTCTTGACCAACCAGTATATCGAGCCAGTGCTGCTTTCTTCTCAAAAGACACCAGCGGCTTTCCAGCAGGGAATTTCAAACCAGCCCTTGAATTACCAAACAGTAGAACTCGTGATGTCTGGCTGCCCTGCATTGCTGTTAAAGGTGAAACCATTCTTTACACGGCGGCAAATAATAGCACTTATCTTATGACTGAGAGTATTTATATCTGGCGTTCGACAAATGGTGGTCGCACTTGGGATGCCGGAAGACCTATGTTTGATACTATACGTGAAGTAATGGGGTCTCCTCACATCCGCTTCGGGGAAAATGGTTATGTTTTTGCTCTCTGGGTATGGTATGAAATGACACTAAGAAACTATAAAAAATATTGGCCCTATTATTCAGAATCTAATGACTATGGTTTAACCTGGACTACACCAAAACCAGTAGTTTGCACAACCGGAACAACGCCTTATGACAGTGCATCAACCTATTGGCAGGCTTTTGATTGCGAGGTGGTTAATAATATACCAAGAGTTCTAGTGAAGTACTCGTCACCCCATCCTAGTGGAGAACATTATGAATTCGGTGACCTTTGGTTCTACGAACCAATCGGTGGAAGCATAGGAAACAGAGTTTGGAGCGAGAAATTACTTTGGGGTGACTCCTCGCAATTAGGTGGACGCTTCTGTTCTTGGCCATCAATCGGTGCCGATAGTTTAGGCCGGTTATATGTTACATTTACCTATACATCTGGAAATGACTGGGATGTAAGGTTAAAATATCGTCCAAGTCCTCAAGACACTTGGCAAGATAAAGGCGAAATTACTAACGATGGTGAAGCTATATTAGAATCAGCAGTTGAACTTGCTCACAATGTGCCGATTGTTAATGATACTCCAAGATTACATTTTATTTATGTACAATACACAGACCCCGACCCAGGTCTGGTGCCAACAACTCTCTACTTTAACACTTATAATTTTGGTTCCAATCCCTCTCAACCTGTAGTTATTGCTCAAGTTCCAAATTGCAGAGTAATTTTAGGTACTTCTGGTAAGAGTATTGTTGCTGCCAATGACGGCCAATCAATTGCTGTTATTTACGGCAAAAGTACCGGAGACCCTGAAAATTACTCTACTGTTCATTTAGCATATTCTACTAATCGAGGGCAGAATTGGACAGAATACGGCCCTTTTCAAACTCGTAATGCTCGTCGAACTTATCCAAGTATTGATGCTCAGGACAATTTTCAGAACGGATTGCCTATCTATATCGCTTGGCATGAAGCTTATCGACTCGAACCCCCAACTTTGATAGATAATTCAATTGTTAGAATTCATTTTGACCATAACAGAGGAATGATTGATGAACTTACTTATAAGTTGGGTTCAAATCAGGAATTACTTGACCAATATTGGAACGATTGGCTCGGAGGCGGTCTCGAGCGCATAAGATACGAAGAAGGGACAATATGTCGCGACTGGTTTGTTGGCACTGACAGCGCTTGGTTTCGTTATGAAAATCCAATGTATGGTTCAAAGCTAATTAAAATGCGATGGGGAACAAACATTGGTTTTGAATTAACTGCTAAACTCTGCCTAACTGTAGCTGATTCATTTGAATGCGGCTCATATTGGGAGCCGGGTGGGGATAACTATACTCCTTATGACAGTCTCGCTGTTAATACTCCTGACAGCGGATTTGTAAGAATGATGATTCCTTATCCCGGTGGTCACCGGGCACTTTATCGTGGTGCTTCACTTGCCGCAGGAATTTGGGACTCAAGGTATGACGAAGTTATCGGTTATCGAGACATACAAGAACACGATATTTACTGTGGAACTGGTGTTTCAATGGATGGACCTTTTCATTACTTAGTTGGTCCCGACACAGTGACTATTGAATTTGCTGTGAAGAATTCAGCATCATTCTGGTCATGGGCTGCAGGATATATCCACAATGTTGGTACATTATCTATTCTTGCTCCTTCGGGAATTGTTCCATTGGATACGTCTATAATCCCAAAGGCTATTGTTGGGAATTTTGGACTATCGTATGAGACTTTTCCTGTTACTTTCCGTATAAGTCCATTTTATGAGGATACAATAAATGCCTCACTTTCTCCCGGAGAAATTGATACAATAGTTTTCAGTGAATGGCATGCAACTCAACCAGGGACTTATGTTGTATCTTGTTCAACCATGCTTGATGGCGATGAATACCCCAAAAACGATATCAAAAAAGGTGTTGTGATAGTGCAAGATACCATCGGACCGGTCATATATTCAATTTCACCCAACCGCGGGGGAAATACGGGTTCAGTGACAGTGACGATAACTGGACAACGATTTCAACCTGGAGCGAGAGTTAAACTAACGAAAGCAGGTCAGCCAGATATTGTTGCTGATTCGACATGGACAAATGTCATAGATTCAACAACGATAAAAGCAACCATTGGACTTGCAGGAAAACAATTAGGAAATTGGAATATCGTAGTAATGAATCCAGATAGCTTAAGCGCAATATTCTTTGATGGTTTTGTAATCGAAACTGGCAAAAGCGAATTGTGGATTGACCTTATAGGGAGAACTCAAATTAGACTCGGAAGAGTGTCAGACTACATTGTCACGCTGGAAAATTCAGGAAACATCGATGCATACGGTGTTAGAGTATTGTTAGTTCTTCCATCTGGACTTGAATTTGTTCAGGATACGTTCACTTTGCGGGCTCAAGGAATTAATGACTATAAACAGTTATTTTTTCCAATAGAACAAGATTCTATTGGAACTTACGTTTCATTCGGTGTGAACCGTATCCCTCCCGGCTCAAGAATAGATGTTCCTATCAAATTGAAAGCGATAAGTGTGCTATCAATTGAGCAACTAATGAAAGCAAGAGTATACCTATCTGCCTTATTCCAACCTATTGTACCAATACAAAAACGAAGGTGGGTATCCGAACAGCAATTAAATAATGGTTTTGTCATTTTTGGCAGCTACCCTAACACAGGGGTAGCTCATTGCGGAACAGTAATCGAGGAGGGCGGACAACTTTATGTTATTGCGGCCGTTCCGGAAGCATCCGGGACCCCACCTGGAACCTGTATGGAAAAGTTGCCACTAAATGCGTGGCGAAATAAATATGGATTTAGCGGTGCATTCGATCCAGGCCCTAACTACAGAGATGGGCTTGCAACAAAAATCAAGGACCTTTATGAACGGAGAGCTGAATTCTTTTATTTTGGCCCAGATTTTACTAAGAAGGGACCTTTCATTAACTGCGCATCAATAATTGAGTGGATGCTCGAAGAGTTAGGGGATGGTATTATTCCAAACGTGCTGGAACCTCTCATATATTCACCGGCTGACCTCTGGATTTGGGCGGGTGGTCGTTGGGACACTTATCCTGGCTTTTTCTTTTTACTTAAGTCAATAGTCGAACTGGGTCTGCAGTATAAGGTCACATGGCTGCGTGCTTTAGTGAAGAATATCGAAGTAGTTTACAGTTGGGACCCGAATGCGAAAATTGGGTTAACGGGTTTCGATCCTGTGTATCATTTCGTAACACCACATCAAAGCTTTAACTACACAGTATACTTTGAAAATGTGGACTCCGCAACCGCTCCTGCAGAAACAATACTTGTTCTTGACAAGGTCGATAGCAATCTTGACTTGAGCACACTGAATTTAGCGGGTGTTAGCCATCCCTCAGTATGTACAACTTTAGTTGACTCTACGACAAGGACGATATATTGGTTATTTAGAGGTATAAATTTGCCACCGAATAGAAATCCACCCGAAGGTGAAGGATGGTGTAGATTTAGTGTAATGCCGAAAGAGAATTTGCAATCTGGAACCCAAATTCGAAATCATGCAACAATAGTATTTGATATTAATCCACCAATGAATACAGATACAACTATAAATACGATAGATGGCTTGCCACCGAGTAGTTATGTGCATCCCTTACCTGAGACTACAATAACTGGCGAATTTACTGTTCACTGGTCTGGAAATGATGACTCAAATGGTTCTGGCATTCGATGTTATGACATATATGTTAAACTTGATACCGGTGATTTCATACCCTGGTTGACTGGTGTTACCGATACAACTGCTACTTTCGTTGGCAGAAATGAACAGATGCACTATTTTTATAGCATTGCTACTGACAATGTCGGTTGGAGAGAAAATCCGCCAGATACTCCAGACGCAGTTACTATTGTAACCGGCATTGCACCGCCGGTCTATCTTTTACCGCCTGATTCAACCTTTACGAACGATGCAACACCGACATTTGTCTGGTCTGCTACTGCGGGAATACAAGGGACTTATACTTTACAATATTCGGCTGATAGCTCCTTTATGCAAGGTGTGGTTATCGTCTCAGGTTTAACAGATACTGCTTATACAGTTCCTGATACAATGGCGCTCAGCGATTCTTTATATTTCTGGCGAGTTGAAGCGATTTCAAGGTTGGGCGTTCATAGTGGTTATCGGCAAGCTTTCAGGTTCACGGTTGATGCCAATGCACCTGAGATTCCTGTCCTTCTTTCACCACCTGATGATACAATCATTAATACCTCAACTCCAACTTTCATCTGGTCAGCAACGGCTGGTGACAGTGGCAGATACTTGCTGGTATTTGCGACTGATAGTTTATTCGATTCACTAAAAGGAGCCGCACTAACCTTGGATACGACTTATACTGTTCCGGGAAGTTATCCGTTATCGGATACTACTTATTTCTGGCGAGTTAAAGCGATTGATAGAGCTGGAAATTCGAGCGGATACCAAGCCCATCCGTTCCGATTTACAGTTTCGACACTGCGTGAGATTTCCGGTGAAATTGAATATTACCGTGGAACACACGACGGTGTTCCAGAAGCCAATGTGGTAATTTCTGGAGCGATTGACGATACAACCCTTACCGATTCGACGGGATTTTATCAGTTCACTGGTTTACCGTCTTTACAAAACTATACGGTCAGTCCTTACAAGATTAACTCAGCAAGGCAGACGGCAGTCAGTTCTTATGATGCAGCTTTAATTCTAAGGCACGCTGTTAGTATAGATACCCTTGATTCATTACAACGAATTGCTGGTGATGTGAGCGGTAACGGTTCAGTTACTGCTTATGATGCAGGACAGGTGCTTCAATATGCCGTTGGAGTGAGACAGCATTTTCCCGCTGGTCACAGGCCAGGTCAGGATACCGTTGACTGGGCGTTTCGACCACCGTCAAGGACTTATGATACTTTAAGAGAGAATCAGATAAACCAAGACTACCGAGCAATCCTTTTTGGTGACCCAAGCGGCAACTGGCATCCAGCCGAATATTTGGCTTTATTGGATGAAGTGGCAGATGCGGGTAATTACCAATTCTATAGTCTGAATATGCCGAATAGTGAGGAGAATTTAGAATTCGGAATACGGAATGTGGAATGCGAAATGAAGAGTCCAGATAAAATAACCGCAGAGAACACAGGAATCAGAAGACAGGATACAGAATACAGGAATCAGGATTTACAGAATAAGATTGTTTCGTTCACGCAAAGCGGACTCGCAATGACAACTGAAAAGAAAATTACCACTGAAGATATTCAAAATTCAGAATTCGAAATTCTAAATTCTAAATTAGATGTCCCTGCAGTTAATACTGTTGTTTTCCCAATTAAAGTTACCGGTGCCAAAGATGTAATTTCAGCGGATATGCTGGTGCGCTATAATCCTAAGCATTTAACCTTAAAAGGCATACGCACAACGAAAGCGACCGAAGGATTTATGGTTGCAGCAACGGATAGAAATGGCTCGGTCCGAATTGGTATTGCTGGCACTAAAAATCTGAATGGTGATGTAACAATCCTTGAACTTCTCTTTGAGAAGAAGAATATTCCAGAATCCAATAAATCTTCAGCGACCGCAGTGGCTAACACCAATTCCGAAATCGTGATTGAATGGATAGTTCTGAATGAAGGCACGCCACCCACATTGACCAAAGAAGAGGGTGCGATGGGTAAAGAGAGTAAGTTGCCGACTCATTTTTATCTTGCGCCACCGAAACCGAACCCATTTGGTAAAGGGACTCTTATTAGTTACGGATTACCGATTGCATCGAATGTAAAACTTGCGGTATTTGACGCCACAGGACGAAATGTCCGAACTCTTACTGAAACATCCCAGCCGGCTGGACGATATTCAGTAATTTGGGATGGCAAAGACCAACAGGGCAAAGACCTTGCTAATGGCATTTACTTTATCCGAATGAAAGCTGATATTCACAACTTCTTACACAAAGCAGTGCTAATAAGACAATAGTAGAGGATTAAAAAACCAAGGGCGGGGCAAAATCCCCGCCCTTAAAATTTTATATTAGCATTGCTGTCACTTGACTTTTTATTGTTGCTAATATAATAAAATATGGTAATTTTCTTTGCAGTAACATCGGTGGTTTTGGGCGTTGGTTTAGTAGTTATCGCCATTCTCGGTATTATCTTCGCAACTTCTTTGGCAAAACGAACCGATAGATTGATTCAAAGTGAAGATGAGAGGGCAAAGAAATTAATTGGAGAGGTGAACCGGAGTACTCGAGAACTTATTGAGCAAGGAAATCGTCGAACTCAGGCGATGATTGAAGAGATGAATCGCCGAACCCAAGAAACTTTGCAACATATCGCTGACCTAATGGCTGCTCATAGATAAACAGATAACTGTATAAGCCGCAACAGACCCCACAACTTTTAATTATCAGCCAGCCTACGAACCAGCTCCCTAAGTAACTTAGGGGGTAGCTCCCGAGCTTACCTCCGAGGTTGCTTCCCAAGTAGCCTACCGAGCCGCTTCCGAGGTCGCCTACGAAGTCGCTCCCCAACTCGCCTACCAACCAACCCCCTAACTTGCTCCCCAACCAACTCCCCAGGCAGCCTACTGGGTAGCTTAGGGGGTTACCTACGGGGTCACCCCCTATACGATACCCCCTCCCAAGGAAAAAATTGGCATAAGTGACGGACGACCAAGATGATAGACGAAAAAATCGGTCATTTTTAGGTTGAAAT